>NZ_JALKIK010000032.1:0-63218 GCF_023050955.1 Anaerobiospirillum sp. NML120511 | reverse complement strand
TGAAACAGGCATCAAAATCAGTGATGCCCAGATGAAATCGATAGACATGGAACCCATTGGGCCATTTCCTCTCTGGAACTATCGAATCAATGGTTTTAAAAGATCAATTTAATTGCTTACAGTTCCTAAGTGCATGCCGCACCATACTGCAGTTCCACGGGCTCCTCCTGCTCCTTGCATCAGTACCCCGGGCAAATGCTCAGGCCGGGACAGCCTCCCGGACACATACTGTGCCCGTATGCCCGGCTGCAGGGCAACCAGGCTGCCGTGATGCCAGGGAGCCGGTATGTCAGGCAGCGGGGCATGGGCAGGTCCTGGTGCACGGCTGCAGTTAATACTTACCCTGAGGGGCAGGGTTACAGTTAAGCCCCAGGCATATATGATTTTTCCTCTGGCAGGTACATGATGGGTATAAGCCCGCCTGTGATGGCCGGCCCTGACTGTTGAGTATCCGGATACTGTCAGGTACAGGCCTTAACAGAGGAGTGCTCATGAGTATGCTCAGCTCTGTGAAGAGCCGGGCATGCAGACAAGTCAGGAGCGCAGCGTGCAGACCTCAGCCATGAGCTGATGCCCAGGCTGCAGCGCACGCTGCAGTGAGCAGCATGCAGCTGGGCCGGTATGGCCCTTGCGGGCCTGACTGAACCACTTTCGTTACGCGGAGAATGCCGGAATATGAGATATATCGTTAAGCGCGATGGCCGCAAGGTGGCCTTTAATCGTAACAAGATTGCCAATGCCATCAGGAAATCGCTGATCTCCGTGCGTCCGGGTGAGGAGCTTAGCGATGAGGAGAGCCGTCAGGTTGAGGCTCTTACCTCCGAGGTTGTGGAAATAATCGACCTCAAGGACGAAGGTGCGCCTGATGTTGAGCACATTCAGGATGTTATTGAGCGCGTGCTGGTCAGAAACAATCTTTCTGATGTGGCCAAGAATTTTATTATCTACCGTCAGCAGCGTACCAATGTGCGTACCTACAATGCTGATCTGACCCGCATTTACCGTGATCTGACCTCCAAGTCCTCAGCTGACATGGATCTCAAGCGCGAAAACGCCAATATCGACGCCAATGCCCCTATGGGCCTGATGCTGCGTTTTGGCTCCGAGGGCTCCAAGGACTTCGTCAAGCGCTATGTGCTCCGTCCTGAGCACTCAGTAGCTCACTCCAATGGCTCTATCCATATCCATGATCTGGACTTTTACCTGCTGACCATCAACTGCTGTCAGATTGATCTTACCAGTCTGTTCAGACGCGGTTTTTCTACAGGTCACGGCTTCCTGCGTGAGCCTCAGTCCATTCAGTCCGCTGCCGCCCTGTCCTGTATTGCCATTCAGTCCAATCAGAATGACATGCATGGCGGTCAGTCCATTCCCATGTTTGAGTACGATCTGGCCCCTTATGTGGTCAAGTCCTATATCAAGCATCTGTGCCAGGTTATTCGCATTGTGCTGCGTGATGACGAGGCTGATCTTGAGGATCTCAAAAAGCAGGTCGAGCAGCTTTATGAGCAGCACGATACTGTGCTTTCCGATGAGGTTCAGGCCATTATTTTCTCAGCACTGGAAGCACTGCCGGCCATCAGCGCCATGAATGAGGATGTCGGTGAGACCGTCAGCTACATTCTCAAGGAGGCCCACAAGCTGACCAGCCGTGAGACCTATCAGGCCATGGAGGCGGTAATCCACAACCTCAATTCCATGCAGAGCCGCGCCGGTGCTCAGGTACCTTTTTCCTCCATCAATTACGGTACCGGTACCACAGCCGAGCAGCGCATGATTATGAAGAATGTGCTGCTGGCCACTGATGCCGGCCTTGGCAGTGGTGAAACCCCTATCTTCCCTGTACAGATCTTCAAGGTCAAAAACGGCGTCAACACAGCTGAGGGCGATCCTAATTACGATCTGTTCCGCCTTGCCTGCAAGGTCAGCGCAAAGCGTCTGTTCCCTAATTTCTCTTTCCTTGATGCCCCTTACAACAGCCAGTACTACGTTGAGGGCCATCCTGAGACCGAGGTAGCCGTAATGGGCTGCCGTACCCGTGTCTTTGGCAATGATTACGACAAGACCAAACAGGTTATTCCAGGCCGTGGCAATCTGTCCTTTACCACAGTAAACCTGCCACGCCTTGCCATTGAGGCCCATGGATCAGTATCAAAATTCTTTGAGTCTCTGGACCGTACCGTAAACATGGTCTTTGAGCAGCTCATGGACCGCTTTGAAATCATTGCCGAAAAGCATGTCTACAATTACCCTTTCCTCATGGGACAGGGAGTGTGGATTGATTCAGGCCGTCTGCACTGGGATGACAAGATCCGTGATGTCATCAAAAACGGCTCATTGTCAGTGGGCTTTATCGGCCTTGCCGAGGCTCTGGTAGCTCTGACCGGTCATCACCATGGTGAAAGCGAGAGCTCTCTTGAGCTTGGCACCTCCATTATCAGACATATGCGTGAGCTTACTGATGCCCATACAGCCAAAACAGGTCTGAACTTCTCCCTGTTCTCCACACCGGCTGAAGGTCTGTCTGGACGCTTCGTCAATATTGACCGCAAGATCTACGGCGAGATTAAGGGCGTAACCGATCGCTCCTACTACACCAACAGCTTCCATGTGCCTGTTTATTACAACATCAGCGCAGCTGACAAGATCCGTATTGAGGGTCGTTTCCACGAGCTTTGTAATGCCGGTGCCATTTCATATGTCGAAATGGATGGCGATCTGACCCGCAATGTCGATGCTTTTGAGCGTGTGGTGCTTTACATGCGCGACTGCGGCGTAGGCTACGGCTCCATCAATCACCCTGTCGACCGCTGCCCTGTATGCGGCTATGTGGGCGTGATTAATGATGTCTGCCCTAAGTGCGGCCGTAAGGATGGCGAGGGTGTGACCATAGAGCGCCTGAGCAAGCTGGGCGTCGACTGCATTTGCAGAGGCTGAGCCTGACCTGCCAGCCCGGCACCAGCATGCTGCCGGTGCCGGGCTGGCCTGGCGCCTGCCTTACGGCAGCGGCGCCCGCCTGCTGCAGCCTGCACAACAGCAGAGCACAGCACTGCAGAGCAGGCCGCTGGGATGAGTGAGATTTTCCAGTAACAGGACCGGCAGCTGCCGGCCTTTGGGTACGGCTGCAGCGCCCGGTGACAGACAGGGGCCGCAGCCAGGCATTTCTGGGAGCAAATATGATTACAAGAGTAAAGGTACAAAACGGCATTGCCGGTGAGGGTGTCAAGTTTGAGCGTATCCGCCGCGTAACTGGCTATCTGGTAGGTTCTCTGGACCGCTTTAACAATGGCAAGCGCGCTGAGGAAAAAGACAGGGTCAAGCACCTGCACCTCAAGTAGCAGCAGTATCTGCCACAGGCTCTGTCCCGGTCCCTGCAATGCAACTGCAACGGCCTGGCACCCAGGGCAGATACCTTAACGCAATCATAATCAGGCCCGCTGTGAGACCTGCTCACAGCGGGCACTGTTTTATCCGGGCTGTGGATATCAGGCCATGGCCTTACAGTAACAATTTTGCATTGGGCCTGTAAAAATCAGATGCCGTAATCGCTTATTATTAGAATTACAGGCCATAAGCTCTGCTGTTAAATAATTTGATATCTGAGGCCTTTGCTTTGCGTTACAGGTGTGGTGTGCACGTGTACGTTCAGCAATCACAGGCCTCTGGCTGTTAAGGGCTCCGTCCTGCCATGCCTGCGCCTGCCTGGCATGCCATGATCGCGCCTGCCTGGCAAGGCATGGCATTGCCAGGCGCAGCGCCGCCGCAAGCGCAGGCAGCCCTGCATGACGGCACTGAGGATTTAATTTTGGGGGAAGATTGCATGAGCGAAGATTTAAAGCTTTTAGACAGTACCACTTTGAAAATTGCCGGAGTAGTTACTGAGTCCATTGTTGATGGTCCGGGCATACGCTACACCATTTTCACCCAGGGCTGCCCTTTCCACTGCAAGGGCTGCCATAATCCTCAGTCTCAGCCTCTCAAGGGCGGCCTTGATGTCAAACTCAGAGTGTTTTACGACGAGATAAAGCAAAATCCTCTGATTAGCGGCGTTACCTTCTCAGGAGGCGAGCCTTTTATCCAGGCAGGAGCGCTTGCCATCCTGGCCAGGGTTTTAAAGGCTGAGGGATATTCAGTGTGGTCATATTCGGGCTATACCTTTGACAAGCTTGAGCGTGATGACAAATTCCGCTCCCTGCTTGAGCAGCTTGATGTAGTGGTGGACGGTCCTTATGTGCAGTCAAAGCACTCTCTTGAGATAGACTTCCGAGGCTCAACCAACCAGCGCATTATTGATGTGCCAAAGTCCCTGGCCCAGGACAAAATTATCCTGGCCGAAGGCTTCGTCTGACTGTGACATGCCCATGCCCATGCCAACATGGCATGGCATGGCATGACATGCTCATGCCCACAGGGCATGGCCTCCCGCCCGAACGCATCAGCCTGAGCGTACCCTCCCCATACCATCCCTCCACCCCTCCAGTCTCAGCCCTGGCTACGGCTCACAGCAAAGGCAGCATCCCGGCGCCAGACGCACAAATTTGCAAGGTGCAGCCCGTCGGCCTGACGCTGGTTCTCAGCAAGGGCTGCAACCCGGTGTCTGACGTATTATCTGTGTCAGGCAAAGCTTCTTTGCCAGAGGCAGCCTTGCTGTCCCATCCTTTTCCCACATCCTGTCCCATACCAGGCAGCTGTCCCATACCAGCAATCTGATCCATGCCTGGAATATTATCCATACCTGGAATCTTATCCATACCTGGAATCTTATCCATTGCGTCCTGATGGCCTGAAATGCTCATATGCACTTATCCCAGGTCTGAGCTCATAACAAAATAATATTCTGATATTTCTGATAAAGCCCTTTGCCTTATGTACCCAGGTTGCTGCAGGAAGCTCTCCTGCTGCTCTCCTTATGCATGGCGCTGTTGAGATTATGGTGCGCCAGGAGCCCTGGCATGATGTCATGTATGAGCATCGGAGCTGCTCTGGTGGCATGTATGCGGCTGTGATGGCCTGTTTTAAGAGCCCGTTAAGGGCCTGTATGGCGGTATCAAGGGATAAAAAATTCAGAAATATGGTGTTTGTCATGATGTCTGCAGGCTCTATACTGACTGACATCAAGGTGACTCTGTCCTTACTGTGCAGGGCAGGCAGCTGCCAGAGTGTGCTGCAGCAATATGGTGCTTCCAGAGCACCGCCTGGCGCGCCTGCCTGGGCCTGAAGAGCTGGTTTTTGTGATATTTCTGCGCTTTTGGCTGACATATTAATCAAAATTGAAAGTGCGTCATGCTTAATGTATTGGATAATATGCGCTGTCCAGCCGTCAGCAGATAAAGGTGTGCTGTCTGATGCGAACACATGTTTTATCTGGAGCGGGCGCCTCCAAAGGTGCGAACGGCGCATCAGGCCCTGCCGCAACTGATGCCACTGCAGGCGCAGAAGCCTCTGCCGTCAATGCAGGCTCTGCCGCCTCTTAATGCGCGGGAGCAGCTGCCAGGTTATGGGGCTCAGGACGGAAAAGAATATTGGTACTGGCCGTATGTGGCATGGGGAATTCGAGGCGATTAATGCAAAAATCCAAGTCAAAACTGCTCTGCCGTTCATGTGATCTGGTGGTTCAGCTGCCTCCTTATCGCAAGGGCTTTCACTGTGTCTGCCCTCAGTGCCATTCCCTGCTTCGCTCGGGCTCCAAAAGCACTCTGGAAAACCTGGCCGTAGTTTCCATTGCCTCGGTCATCATGCTTTTTACCTCACTGACTCTGCCTTTTATGAGCATTTCCTCGTATGGCATCAGTCAGTCCATGTCACTTACCTCCATTGTCACAATTTTGAGCCGTGACTGGTCCATCCTGCTCTATCTGTGCATTCTCTTTACCTTTTTCTGTCCCCTGGTAATGCACCTTATTGTCATAGGCATAGTCTTTTTCAGGCTGCAGGTGACCAGACGCATAGCCAATATCTACATGTTCTGTCACCGCTTCTGCATGGTGGATGTGTTTATTCTGGGCGTAGTAGTAAGCCTGGTAAAGCTGGTGGCACTGGCCAAAGTGGACTTCCATGCAGGTTTTTATTCGGCCATTCTCTTTGCCATGCTCATGGTGTGGTGTTACAGCCGGGGCAGTCCTTACCGTATCTGGAATCTTCTGGAGCGCAATGATACTGAGCTGCGCCATGCCCATATTGGCATGCGCGGTATCGATCAGGGGCTTATCATGTGCCGTCACTGCGGCATGGTTTACAAAAGACGCAACCGTACGCTCAGCGCCAGTGAGCTCAACTCCCTGACCAGCGCTGACGACCGCTATCTTTATCAGGGAGAGGTGGAGTGTCCGCGCTGCCATCACTCCAATGACTACCGTGCGCCGAGCTGCTATCAGAAAACAATTGCTCTGCTGCTGGCTGCCGTAATTATCTACGTGCCAAGTAATGTTTATCCCATCATGGTCACTGACTACCTGGGAACAGCAACAGGCTCGAATATTATCGATGGTGTGATTTCACTGTGGCAGATGAATTCATACTTTGTGGCCATGGTTATTTTCATTGCCAGTATCTGCATTCCCATGCTCAAGATCCTGTGCATACTGTGGCTGCTTTACGTGTCCCATTACGGTTTCCGCCGCAATCCGGGAAGATTCAACAAACTCTACCGCGTCATTCTCTTTATCGGCCGCTGGTCCATGATTGACGTATTTGTGGTCATTATCATGTCTACGGTAGTGCGCATGTCCGGCCTGCTGACCATAAGCCCGGGTATGGCCATTATCTTCTTCAGTTTCACTGTACTGCTGACCATGATTGCCGCCGAGGAATATGATGAGCGCCTGCTGTGGGATCATGCCCTTGGTACCAGGCCACAGACCCTGTTAGATGACAGAGGTCATGTGATTGCAGATGATAATCCGGCTTCAGCTGCAGTATCTGCCGCTAAAACTGCAGCGGCCACAGCCACAGCTGCTGCCGCATCAGCCACAGCAGCAGCTGCATCTGCAGCCGTCACGGCCGCTGGCAGTGCTGCACAGGCAGCCTCAGCAGCCGTGCTCAGCCCCGGTCAGCGCCAGTCACTGGTACGTGCCTGGGAGCTTCTTCAGGGCGCCAGAGGCGCAGCTGACGCACAGACCTCTGATCCTGCAGCGCCCGCCCCTGCATCTGCTCAGGCTGCCGCTGAATCATCAGGTGCCGACAGGGCACCAGCTGCCACAGCAGCTGCTGACAGGGCATCAGCAGCCTCAAAAGCTGCAGATCAGGGCGCAGCTGCTGCCTCATCCACTGCAGATAAGGCTGCCCGGCAGGGCTCGGACTCAAAGTCTGACGGGCAGGATAAGAGCAACAGATAAACTCAGTAAGCCGAAAAACGTAGCCAGCCCGCAGTCAGGCCGCCAGAACTTCAGGCAAGACCATGGCAGGCGGCCGGGCAGATATAAAAAGGGCGCTGCAGCCTTACTGCAGTAAACAGAATTTATGGGCACTGTATCAGGTAATAGATCATGGCCAACTCTCAGAAAAACATAGTAACCAATGCCGTAGCTCAGGAAGTGGGCAGCTCCAGCACTGCTCAGGAGCAAAAGCCTAACCGCTTCTCCCTTATCTGGGTGGTGCCTCTGATTGCTCTTTTGCTTACCGGCGTGCTGATCTGGAACAGTACTTTTAACAATGGTCCTGTCATTCACATTACCCTGCCAAGTGCTGACGGTATCGAAGAGGGCAAAACCCTGATTAAGACCCGCTCGGTAACCATTGGTGTGGTAACTGATGTGGTGCTCTCTCCTGATTACCGCAATACCATTCTGACCGTACAGATGGACCGCAATACCGAGGACATGCTGCGTGCTGACACCCGTTTCTGGGTGGTCAAGCCACGTATTGAAAGTGCCGGTATTTCAGGCCTCGACACCCTGCTGTCAGGCTCATACATTCAGCTGTCCATGGGCACTTCAGATGCTTTCAGCACCGAGTTTACTGCCCTTGATGCGCCTCCTGTACGTCAGGCCAATGAAGAAGGCGTGATGATTTCCCTTTATTCCAATGATTCACGCAAGCTCAACAATGGCGATATTGTTACTTTCCGTGGCTTTAATGTAGGTGCCATTACTGATACCCGCCTTGATATCGACAATCAGCAGATTCAGTACCGCGCCTTTATCCGCAGCCCTTATGACCGCCTTGTCAATCTCAACACCAAGTTCTGGATCAGCTCAGGTATTGAGCTTGATATCAACATGGCCGGAGCCACTTTACGTACCGAATCACTGGACAACATGATGGTAGGCGGCATCACCTTCGACAACTTTGTCGACAATATGGATATCAGCTCCTCAGTACCGGACAATACCTCCTTCCGTCTGTTTACCAAACGTGCTGATGCCCGTGTTTCGGCCCTGGAAAACTCACTTATGTATGTGGTCATGCTTGAGGACTCCATCCACAGCATCAGACCGGGCTCACTTGTGTACTACCGTGGCGTCAAAGTAGGTGAGGTGGTAAGAGCCCCGTGGTTTGAAAACGGCTCTGATGTCTTCACCGCCAAGGCCCTGCCGGTTCTGATTTCCATAGACAGCAGCCGCAACAACAAGGAAGAGATAGCAGCAATTTTCAATAAAAATCTGAAAAAATCGGCTCTTTGTGCCCGTGTGGGATCTGCCAACATGGTTCTTAGCAACAATCAGATCGATCTGACTGTTGATCCCAAGAACAAGTGCACCTCATCGCGAGATATCTTCAAAATCAAGGGCACCACTACTCACAACGGCATGCTGACCTATAACAGCTATAATGTGATACCGCTGATCCCAATGCAGTCACTGAGCGCCCAGTTTGATGCTTTTATGGCCAAGATGAACGAGTTTGACGTAGCCGGTCTGTCTACAGAACTGCAAAACAGCCTGCGCGCCTTTACCTCAGCCATGAATGCCTTTACCGGCTCCAATGATGCCGTACAGCGCACTCAGGTAATTTCCAAGCTGGCCGATGCCTTTGCCAACTTCAACAATTCAGTAAAGGGCTATGGACCAGATACCAAACTCTATAAGTCACTGCATCAGAACCTCAATAACATAGAGCAGATCCTCCAGGATCTGGCTCCGGCCATGACCGAGGCAGGTCAGAGCCCGGCCTCCATACTCTTTGGCAGCCCGGCCGACCCGGTACCACGCGCCGCTGACAAATAGCCCACAACCAGCAGGCTGCCCAGCCATGGCCGCCACTGCCACAGCTACGGCATCCACTGCTACAGGAGCAGCAGCCGTACCGGCCACCGCGCATGCAGTGGCGGCCGGCGCAGTATCTGCGCCAGCACAGGCTGCAGGGCCGGCGGCCCCGTAAGCCTGGCCGCTTTTATTTCAACAACTGCGCAGCCTGCACCTGCAGGCACGTTAACAGGATTAAGGTAATGACTCTTACCACTTTAAGCTTCAGAGCACGCACTGCTGTTCTGGCTGCGCTGTGCAGCACCTCTGTAATGCTCTGTGCCTGTACCATGGGCGGTGAGCCGGTGCATTTTGACCGCTACAGCCTGACTCAGGATGTGCAGCCGGCTGCCTTTCAGTCCGGATACGATATAGAAGTTACCCTGGCAGCTCCGCTCACTCAGGGCGGGGTTGTACTGCAGATGAGCGATGTATCGCTGCGTCCGGCACGCAACTACCGTTACAGTGCAGAGCTGGACAATGAGCTGAGTGTGCTTTTTGCCGACCGTCTGCTCAGCAGCGACAAGGCCCGGATGCTCAGGGACTTTAAGATCAGAATCTTTGTTTCCAAGTTCCAGGGAACCATGGACGGTCACGCCCTGACGGCCATGTCATTAAGAGTACTGGACGCTCAGGACCAGTGTGTTTATGAGAACTCCTGCTCTGAAGACAGCTCCATGAAGGAAGACGGCTATGACGCCCTCGTTTCCGAGCTCAAGGCCAGCTACATCAGAATGTGCGACAAGGTTCTGGACGACCTGCCAGACCTCACTGCTCCAAAGTCAAAGCAAGCAAAGCCTGCAAAGCCAGAAAATGAAGCAAAGCCAGAACAGCAGGAGAAGGCATAGTCCGGCAATCAGCAGGACGCAATCAGCAGGACAGACAATAACTCCCGGATTTCACCCTGTAAAAAACAGTAAGGGCCGTACTGCCACCAGCGCATTACGGCCCTTACTTTATCCACACTAAGCACAGCAAAACCAGCTACACAAAAGCCCGCCACTCCTCACCATCCAGCGCCCACCAGGCTCTGACGCTTAGCCACAGCGCTGCACATCCATACCATAGTCATGCAGTCAGCAGACTAAGTCGCAATCTCCCTCATCACTACATAATCACGGCCGCATCACAGCCATCTCAAAGACGGCCCTGAGCGTTTCACTGAGCAACGCTCAAGCCAGCACACTCATACACATCCCAACAGCCACAAAAACCGCTCCAGCAGCGACCTGGAGCCTGCAAACGGCCATGACAGAGTCACTCTGCATCCTGTCACCCTGTCACCTGCAGCCAGCACATGGTCACCACAATGCCCTCCTGAGTCTCAATCACACTGGCCCATCCCCAATGGGCATACGGCAGCACCTCCTTCAAAAGCTCCTCTGCACGGTCATACTGCCCACAAATTCCAGCAAAAACACCCTCCAAAAAAACGTACCCGGCACAGGGTCAGATAATCTGTAAAACTTATGAGCACCTCGATCGATCACGGAATAGCTTTCTTACACTGTTTGTAAATTTTTCATATTGATGGATATTTAGGATAATAAGTATATCATACACCAAATTAACCTGAAATCAGGCTATAGACGCTAATACTGTTATTTTATGTGTAAATAATAAAAACCTGATAAATACAGGTAATAATGGTAATTATTGATGAATATAGCTGTATACATAAAATCATGCCATTACGGCATATATGACGTATCTAGATCAAGTCGAAATACAGGTGCAGATACAGCGAAGATCCCTACGGTGACCGCTCGGGAAGCGGACGTCAAAACAGGCCCTAAGAGCTTAAAACCACGGCAATTTCAACGAAAATGGGCCCATTTTCGCGAGAAATGCCGTGACTTTAATAATATCTAAGATAAAGAATATGTACGCCAGAGTGCTATAAAGGGCAGTTACAGTAATAAGACAATAATTTAGTCAAATCATATAACTAGATACAGATATCATAAGTGAATATCGATATAATTAAAAGTACACTATATTGATCTTTTATAGTTAAAGTCTGTGTATAATAAATATGACCAAATTTTTGTCAAAAATACCATGATCAGCCTGTGTAACATCTTTTATATCAGTCTCACCGATCTCCAAAATTTCAAACTCAATGATTTACATGGATGTATTGTATCTAGAGTGCTTAATTAATCCCTTATGAATCAGGTTTTAAAAGTCAGCACCATTGAAAAACAGTAAAATTGCTAATTTTGAGTTTCCCACAAGCTCTGACACCGTAACCTGCCCAGGGCTCCCCTCTGGCAGCTACATATCTTGCAGCCCGACTACAGCTCCTTGGGAGAACCTGGGGATCGCCAGGGCAAATCATGCTGCAGCCGTCATGGTGATCTTAAGGTGCCATACAGCGCTCTCAGACGACGCTGGGAGCCCTGCAGGCATCAACCTGGTGATTCCCAGCGACAGCACCTGCGCATGCGCTACAGCGCAGCTAAAAGCTGCCCTATGGTGGCGAACAGGCACCCTGGCATCGCCGCATGGTAAAAGACAGCTTTTAATATCTAGATCTGTTTTTAAAACAGCATATTTATCGTGCTTTCCGTGATTTTGCAGACATGTAGATATGCAAAAAGCAGCAATACTGAGTACTTTGGTGGGAAATCAAAGGAAATACAGTTGTTGCACTGTGCTCAGCCGCGATGAGATGCGACACATGGCCAGGAGCACCAGCCATGCCGAAGCTGGCAGAAAGGACGTGAAGGAATGCCTGCAGCAAGAGCGCCCAGCCTGGAGAAGCTGAGCTCAGGACTACGAACTCTTTCTCCAGTTACCACTTGAATCAATGAATGCTCTTTAGTATCTAGATCTATTTTATAAACATGATATTTACCGTGTTTATTTGAGCTTTTGCATCAGGCGCATATGCGAAATCTGCTGCTTTGCCATACTTTTCCCTACAGGGCTGGAAAGGGGGCTGCCCAGCTGCATTGAGAGGAGCCAGCAAGCCCATGGCGACCATCATACGGAGCCAGGGCATTACCCCAGGTGCGAGGACATACGCAGCAGGAGAGTTCAGCCAGGAAAAGCAGGAATACGAATTCCTTCTCCTGTCACCACTCGAATCAGTGAACACTTTTTAGTATCTAGATCCATTTTATAAACATGATATTTATCGCATTTGTTTGAAGTTTTGCATCAAGCGCATATACGAAATCTGCTGCTTTGCCATACTTTTCCCTGCATGCCTGGAAAGGGGGCTGCCCAGCTGCATTGAGAGGAGCCAGCAAGCCACTGGCGACCATCATATGGAGCCAGGGCATGAGACCAGGTGCGAGGACAAACGCAGCAGGAGAGCTCAGCCAGGAAAAGCAGGAATACGAATTCCTTCTCCAGTAACCACTCGAATCAGTGAATACTCTTTAGTATCTAGATCTATTTTATAAACATGATATTTATCGCGTTTGTTTGAGCTTTTGCATCAAGCGCATATGCGAAATCTGCTGCTTTGCCATACTTTTCCCTGCAGGGCTGGAAAGGGTGCTGCCCAGCTGCATTGAGAGGAGCCAGCAAGCCCCTGGCGACCATCATATGGAGCCAGGGAATGAGGCCGGATGCGAGGACATACGCAGCCATAGTGCTCAGCCGGGAAAAGCAGGTATACGAATTCCTTCTCCTGTCACCACTCGAATCAATGAGCGTTTTTTAGTATCTAGATCTATTTTTAAAACAGCGTGTTTATCGTATTTTTGTGAACTTTTGCATCAAGCGCATATGCGAAATCTGCTGCTTTGTCATACTTTTACCTGCAGGGCTGGAAAGGGCGCTGCCGCGCTGCATGGAGAGGAGCCAGCAAGCCCCTGGCGACCATCATATGGAGCCAGGGCATGAGACCAGGTGCGAGGACATACGCAGCAGGAGAGCGCAGCCAGGAAAAGCAGGGATACGAATTCCTTATCCAGTAACCACTCGAATCCATGAGCATTTTTTTAGTATCTAGATCTGTTTTTAAAACAGCGTGTTTATCGTATTTGTGTGAAATTTTGCATCAAGCGCATATGCGAAATCTGCTGCTTTGTCATACTTTTCCCTGCATGCCTGGAAAGGGCGTGGCAGGTGTCAGGAGGGAGGTCGGATTTTAGGAGGACATGAGGTGGGGGAGTGGCTGTCGGCCGAGGCCGACAGCGCGGGTTATTTGTCTGAGGCAGGTTCTTTGTCTGAGGAGGGTTCTTTGTCAGAGCTGATTTCCTGAGTCTGGGGCGGCTCCGGCTTGAGATAGGTAAGGGTTGCAGTAATGGTGTTCCACAGCAGTTCTGTACTCTTCTGTATGCTGTTGATCTCCACTACAGCGCCGGCTGACGGTGGCGCGAAAAGCTGGGCCAGAGGAGAGCTGTGTTTAATCCATACCGGGCCATGCAGTGAGTCTTTTTCATCTGTGCCACTCCCTGCCTGGCTCACTGATGCTCCAGATGTACTTGAGTCTTTGTTAAGACTTACTTTGTCCATAATATCGAAGATGCTTTCTTTGAACTCATTATTACCATGCTTTGCCATGGTGACAGCTTTCAAAGGGTCGACAGGGCGACTTTCAACGCGTCCCTGCAGGGCAATAACCATGGAAATGGGGCGCGTGTCATTAATGTCTTTGAAAATCACTTTGTGCTCATCCTGTACCGTTTTGAGAACCGTTCCAGGGGGAATACTGTTGTACCTTTCTACTGGCGGCTGGGGCTGCTTGCTGGTAACAGCTGAGGTCATGTTGATGACATATTTGTTAATCAGATCAGGCAGATAGTTTCTGATGATGTTATTAGCGCGTGAGTACTTTGAGTCCAGCACCACATAGTCATCATTGAGCTTTTCTGCCCAGTTATCGCTGCTGCGGGTAACCCGCATGACAAAGTCAGGATTGAAAAAGTTCAGATCCGCCCCATTGGAGCCCGTGGTGGAGCCATTGTTGTCAGTACGGAAAAGGGGCAGGCCGTTTTCAAAGTATGAGCCTGATATCACCGGCTGGTAGTACAGGTTAATGACTGTTCTGTACTTGAACAGGCGATAGGTATTTGCTGTGCTGTAATCAGGCTCATTGTTCTTCTGATGGAGCAGATACTCATAGCGCCACGATGGTGTGTATATATCTGCCTTGAAGCCCTGCTCCATGAGCATGCTCAAAATGGTGTACAGACAGTAGTACTCAAAGATACGGTCAATTGTAGAGCGTTCATGTATTACAGGTACAGGAGTACATGCAACCTCATAGCCGGTAAACCACTGGTCCATAAGCCTGTATATCCTGGAGCATGCTTCTACCTGAGTGTATGCAGGCCTGCATGCAGGTATCTTATACATAAGAGCCGGTTGGCTGCCAGTAGCCTGCTCAAGGGTGTCGAGTATCTTTTCAAGGCGCAGTACTGCCGATTCAAGAATGGCAATATCGGCGCTGAAGGTTTCATTACGTAGACGCTCTACAATAGCGTAAGGAGAGTTCAGTGCCTCAGCGGATGCGCCCGTATTCTCCATGTACCGGCCATCAGCTTCTGTGCTGTCAGTGTCATCAGCAGCTGAGGCGCTGCCATCTCCAGTACAGGCGTCACCTCCAGTATCGGAGTCATCTCCAGTACAGGCGCCGTTTGAGGTTTCTGAGGCTTCTTCTTTCAGGCGGTACTGAGCCACTGCTTTGAGGTTATTCCTGCTGACGGTAAGCACACTGAAAACAAAGCACATGATCTCATGGCAGGCATCAGCAAGAGCACTGTTATCAGCACCGTTTGAGGCGCTGTCTGTGCTGTCACTGGCAGCATCGGGCTGCGCGTTGTCTGCGCCTGCTGTATCGTCCTGCGCGCAGGCTGAAGCCAGTGCGGCAGCTGCAATGCTGTGAGCTGAGCGCTTATTTTTGAGCTCAGACAACTGCAGCATCTGCACAAGTGAAGTCAGATTCTGCTGACAGACATCGCAGATATGTCTGGTAAGGCGGGTATAGCCATAAAATGCCGGATACTCTGGCATGCCATTACTTATGCAGTCCTCTGGTCCACGGCCGGTGTACTTAATCTCAGGAAACATCAGTTCCAGGGCCGGTGACTGGGCTTTGGTGCTCAGTGTGGCGATCATTTCCCTGAGGTTGTCATTGTCGCGCTGGAATCGACCGGTACAGATAAGCCATGGAGAGTAGAGATGGCAGCGACGGTCGTCATCAAGAGTGATGTCCAGCTGCAGGCTGACAAGGTCATACTGCCTTAAAAAAGGCAGTTTCTGGTTCTGCAGGAAATGGCTGTTATCAGGAAATTCCCAGACAACCTGACGCATGCCGGTATCAGGGTCATAAGCTCCCGTAGAGCAGCGACCGCAGAACATGTCATTAATCTTGAGACTGATGACCTTAAGCGGACTTTGCTCATCAGTAGCGCGTCGTGCAGCGGCTTCCTCAATAAGGGCATTAAGCTCACTGCCCATGAGACGGGTCTGCTCTTCATCCTCCTCTTCATGACCGCCTTCTTTCAGGGCCATGTTCACAATAAGAGCCTCATTGAGTTTCATGTGAATATGGTAAGTGCCATTTTCATTAACTACAGGACATATACCCAGAGCACGGGCCGGACGGACAGGCTGTACAGTGGTCAAAGGCAGGCACAGAGCATTGCTTTGAACGCTGTTATCACTGCTCTCTGCTGTCGTGGCATAGCTGCTTTTGCCTGCATAGCTTTTAGCCCATGGGCGGGCTGCCTGGCAGATCCTTACCTCGCCTGCCACTTTGAAAGAAGACGGGCTTACTGTTTTACTCTGGCTGCCGTCGCCAGCGATGTTACCGTCAGCGGCGGCGCTGCTGCCGCTGCCGCTGCCGCCAGCGATGTTATCGTCATTGGCGGTGCTGCCAGCAGTGCCGGCGGCGCAGACGTTGCCAGAGGCTCTGTTGCCTGGGGCGCTGATGTCAGAAACTGTGCTGGCGGAGATATCAGCCTCACAGACAGATGCAGAGGAATTTACTGAGCCTTGGATTGAGGTCATGGCAGATCTGCCTCACTGGATATTAATCAGGAAAAGAATGAGTAGAACTTCAGTGGCGAGTGATTGTTATCAGCCATACGCCTGATATGGGCGGAGCACAGAGGCATTAAATCAGGAGTGCACTCTCCGGAAAGGGATCGCAGCAGTATCTCATAGCGGCGTCCCGAGCCTGAAATGGCTGGCAGTATCTTCTGGGCCACAGCGTAATCAAGAGCCTTCAGGGAGTTTTTACTGTCCGCTCCTGTCATCAGACGGCGCGCGGCTGAGCAGTAGCCACTAATCATGTTTATGGTACGGGCTGTCAGCGGCATGTTCAGCTCGGCCTGACTGAACAGTTCAAGCAAATCATCCCACTTGACCTCACTGTATTTCTCAAAGGCCGGGGTATTGCCCGGTCCAAAAGCACGGCGCAGCTGCTCCATGCTGACTGTGCCCGCCACAGGCATGTCATCATCGCTTACAGGATCAGGATGCTGCGGTGTCCTGTGAATGACCTTGAACTGGCCTCTCAAGCTGCCTCTTACATCAGACAGAGGTACCTTGAGGCTTATCACCCAGCTGCGTTCGAGCAGTCTGGTGCTCAGAGGAATATGGCAGGGGCTCTGACTGACGGTGGCGCAAAAGCGCATACTCTCAGGCATATGCAGATCGCGGCCACCACCAAAATTAAGTCTTAAAGGCAGGCCGTCGCAGCCTCTGAAAAAGGCAGAGAGGTAATGGTCCATGGAGCTCAGATCGGCATTATCAAACATCAGCACAAAAGGAGCCTGTCCATGGTATGCCATACGCGGGTGCAGCCTGTTATGCTCATGCTGAGCATCAAGATCACCAAGTGCCTCAAAGAGTGTGCTGTTAACAGGTTCAAGCTGGCGGCTTACAGGATTGAAATAGGCTATAAAATCCTTAAGAGAGCTCCATCCTGCCTCAACATCCACCTCGACAAAGCGTGAGGCTGTCAGTGGGATATCGGCAGCAGGGGCAGCAGGGGCAGCCTGGTAAGCCGGGACAGCCGGGTAAGCCAGGACAGCAGGTGCAGCTGCGGCGAACGGAGCCGCCTGAGCGGCCGGGACGGATGGAGCAGCCGGCAGCGCCCTGGTATTAACTGCATCAAGACCAAGAGCTTTTGCCAGAAGACGGCAGTGGGTGCTTTTGCCTGAACCGCTGCGTCCGGCAAATACTGTCATCATGCCCTGAGTAAGGCAGATCAGGTAGTTGGCCGCATCATCACGGTCAAGCTCAATACCCTCACGGGCAAAGGTCTTACACACTCTGGTGATAATTGCCTGGGCATCATTAAAAGCATCATCTTCCCTGATGCTGTCAGAGGGAATAAGCCGCATCCTGCTGTCAGTGCAGGCCGGGCCGGTGGCTGCGCCATAGACGGCACCCGTGCCAGATCCTGAGCCAGCAGCTGACGCAGTGGCAGCTGCAGCTGCCCGTGCTGCAACAGCGCCCGAGCCCACGCCTGTGCCCGCGCCCACGCCTGTGCTGTGGGCGGTGCTGGCAGCAGAGCTTTTGAGCTTATTGAGCTCCTGCTGATACCAGGCGGCACGGCCCTCCAGCTCTTTGAGCCTTGCTCTGGTCTGCTCAAGCTCACTTGTCCTCTGACTGAGCTCACGGCCGGCCCGCTCTAAAGCAGCATGCGCTGCAGCCGCCGCCTGATCTGCAGCTGTCTGAGCGGCTGCTTCGTCATTTTCCTGCAGCGGGGCGCCAGGGGCAGGCGCTGGCGCTGGTGTTTGCGCTTGCGCTGGTGCCGGCGCAGTCACCTGCTGCTGGCCGCTGCTGTGTGACTGCGCTCTGGCAAGCTTTTCTTTGAGGGTACGTATGGTCTGGATATAGGAGATGACCTGGCTCTGGTCGTAGTTATTAGTGCTCTCTGCATCAGTGTCCTGGCAGCCGGGCAGCTGCAGGGTGCCGTTGCTTATAACGGGCTGAACAGTGATGTTGGCATCAGTGGCCATGTGCCTGCCATAGCCAGGCTCATCGGTCATGAAGGCACTGAAGACAGGTTCATAAATGCTTTCCAGAGCGACACTGCCCACTGCACTGCCCACTGCAGTCTGGCTGTTTTGCTGTGGCAGAGGCATGCCTGAAAGGATAGCGCTGCCTGCTGACATGGGAGCCTTGTGATGGTAAAGAGCATTGCCATGCGCAATGCCGGGCGCAATACCAGGTGTACTGCCAGGGGCATTGCCTGGGGATGTGCCCGGAGCATTGCCAGGAGCTGTGCCCGGAGCATTGCCAGGGGCTGTGCCCGGAGCCTGGCTGTTGAGTGCTTCTGAGGCGCCTTGCGCACTGTGGGCATGGTCATTTTCGTGCACGGGCACTGAGTTGATGATAAAGCTGACTATGGTGCCTGCAAGGGCACCAGGTAAACCGGGAGCGCTGTCAGAGGTAAAGCGCAGCCTGAGGGCAGGGCATGAGCTTATCTGATACCAGCTGCTGTTGTCATAGACAAGGCAGGGAGTAAGGAGCATCAGGCAGCTGCCTGACTGATCACAGGCATCCTGTCCTGATGCCTGAGCGGCTGTGAGCCAGCCCAGAGCATGGCGGCCAGTTAGGTGGTTAAGGTTCACTCAAGTCTCCTTGTCATGCAGGCCATGGCATGCCTTATTGGATGCAGTAAGTCTGTTTCCGTACGCTTTGGCAGGCTGCGCCCGGGGGCAGCTGTCTGCAGCTAATGTTATCAGCTTTAAGCCTGTGCCTGCCTGTCATGGCTCATCAAAAAAGGCCCGGTCCCCATTGCAGGGGCCGGGCCTTTTTCAGTGCCGGGCAATGAGACCGGGCCTGACCATGCAGCTCCTGCAGGAGAACATGTCAGCAGCCCCAGCCTGCCGTCAGGCATGCCTGACGGCAGGCGTGCAGGGCGGGCTCTATCTACTTTCCTATACAGAATGTGGAGAAAATAATGCCCAGGATGTCATCAGAGGTGACCTTGCCTGTGATGGTACCCAGGTGATTCTGAGCCAGAGTGATTTCACGGGCGGTAAGTACCAGGTCGCCCAGCTCAAGCATGCCGCAGGCGCGCTCAATGGCCTGATAGCACTCATCGAGCTCACCCAGGTGACGACGGCGGGCTGAGAACACACCCTCTGTTGGAATGATGCCCAGAGCCTCCTGCAGGCGGCTGCGCAGCTGCTCAAGGCCATCAGCTGTTTTGGTGGAGGTGGACAGCTGAGGGTACTGGTTGAGCGGCTCGCTGCTGAGCAGCTTTGCAGTCTGATCATCAGCAGGCAGATCCTGCTTTGATTTGACCACAATGAGATTGCGCGGGTTATCAAAGACCTTCTTGATATGGTTGAGGGCCTCAATGGCATCAAGAGCCGGACGGGAGCTGTCTATCATCAGCAAAATCAGGTCGGCCTGACGCAGCTCATCAAGGGCGCGCTGAATGCCTATGGCCTCAATCTCATCAGACGGGGTATCACGAATACCGGCTGTATCGGTAATGGTTACGGGTATGCCGCCTATTTCTATGTTGACTGTCAGTACATCACGGGTAGTACCTGGAATATTGGTCACAATGGCCCTGTCAGCACCGGCAAGGGCATTGAGCAGCGATGATTTACCGGCATTAGGCTGACCTGCCAGCACAATGCGGGCGCCCTCATTGAGCTTTACACCCTGAGCGGCGATGCTCTGGGCATCACGGGCAAGGCCCAGCAGGGCAGTAAGCTCATCTCCAGCCTTTCCTGAGTCAAAGAAGTCCTCATGCTCCTCAGGGAAATCAAGGCAGGCCTCAATGCGTACTCTGAAAGTAGTAAGGCGCTGAGTAAGCTCATCAAGACGGCGGGCAAAGACACCGCTTAAGGATGCCAGAGCGGCACGGGCAGCGCTTTCAGAACCGGCAGAAATCAGATCCTCAACAGCCTCGGCCGCAGTAAGGTCCATACGGCCATTTAAAAAGGCACGGCGGGTAAACTCACCAGGCTCAGCCTGACGTACGCCCCTGATTTTGAGCACAGCGCTGAGCACTCTCTGAGGGACCACATTGCCACCATGGCCCTGCAGCTCGAGAACATCCTCACCTGTGTAGGAATGAGGAGCCTTGAAGTACAGCAGCACGCCCTCATCAATGACCTCATCGCCATCGTAGAACTTGCAGAAATAGGCATAGCGCGGCCTGAATGGATATACCTGACGTTCAGTAGCGGCGCGGGCGCTGTCAGCGCTTACTGCACAAGCGCCGCCACTGCAGGCGGCTGTGCCTGTATCGCTGGCAGCGCAGTCTCCCCTTGAGATACTGAAGGTGCTCTGAGCGGTGCCGGCGCCAGCTTTACCGGCTGGAGCGCTGGCAGCAGCGCAACTGGCAGGGGCGCTGCCATCCCTGGCTGCATCAGGGGCGCTGTCTGCCCATTTACCGGTTATCTGGCTTGCTGCGTACAGCGCGCCTGGTCCGGAGATACGGATAATGGCAATACCGCCACGGCCAGGGGCAGTGGCAATGGCTGCAATGGAATCGGCAAAGTCGGACATGTCAGCAGCTCCTGTGTGACAAAGAAAAAGCCTCAGACCTTTGCTGATTATCCTGCTGGGTTCAGCTTTGGGTCTGAGGCTTAATATTAAGCGCTTATGGCTGAGAATCAACAGTTATTGTTGATTAGCTCTTGAAGTGTAAGCCCTTCTTTTCCAGAGACTTGAAGATAATAACCTGCTGGAAAATGGTGAAGATGTTGGACACCAGCCAGTAAATGGTCAGGCCTGCAGGGAAGGTACAGAACATGAAAGTAAATACCAGTGGCATGGCCATGAAGACCTTCTTCTGCAGCGGATCAGTAGTTGGAGTTGGTGACATCTTCTGAATGGCATACATGGAAATACCGTACAGAATAGGGGTCACGAAGTATGGGTCGTAAACTGACAGGTCCTTAATCCAGAAAATGAATGGAGAGTGACGCAGTTCAGTAGACTCCATCAGAGTCCAGTACAGGGCAATGAAGATTGGCATCTGAACCAGTAATGGCAGACAGCCGCCCAGAGGGTTAACCTTCTCGCTCTTGTAAAGACGCATGGTCTCCTGACCGAGCTTCTGGCGGTCATCACCGCAGCGCTCACGCAGCTCCTGCATCTTTGGTGCAAGCAGACGCATCTTGGCCATGGATGTGTACTGGGCCTTGGTCAGTGGGAACAGAATGGCACGTACTACCAGAGTCAGCAGAATAATGGAGAAGCCCCAGTTGCCAATATAACCGTGGATAAACTCCAGGATCTTGAACAGTGGAATGGAGATGAACCATAACCAGCCGTAGTCAACGGTCAGATCGAGGTTAGGAGCGACTTTCTCCATCTCGTCCTGGCTCTTTGGACCGATCCACATTGAGGCCTTGAACTCATGGCTGGAGTGGGCATCGATCACAGCAGGCTCGGTACGGATACCGATAATGGCCTCAGCTCCCTTCTTTGCGGAGTTGGAGAAGATTACGTTTTTGACGCCCTCGGTGGTATCTCCAATCCAGGCAGATACGAAGTAGTGCTGAATCATGGCAACCCAGCCACCGGTGGTAGGCACGCTCAGAGGCTGCTTGTCAGCTGAGAGCTCTACCAGATCCTCAAGGGTGTTCTTCTCGTAACGGGTCTCGTCTGTGGAGTAGGCAGTACCACGGTAGGCACCGGCCACCATCATGGCACCACGCTGCTCATTAAGAGAGGCATCAACAGTCTGCTTTAACTGGCCGTAGAAAGCCATGGACAGATTGTTATCGGTGTTGTTGACCACGTCGTACTTGACGTCAACCACGTAGCTGCCACGGGTCAGGGTATAGGTCTTGGTGTACTCAACACCTTTCTGGGTGAAGTGCAGTACGGCGCTGACCTTGTCCTCGCCTTCCTTGAGCTCATAGCTGTCAGCTGTGGCGGTCCAGGTTGGACGGGCCTTGGAATCAGGACCGTTGGCACCGATTAAACCGGATTGTGACTGATAGACAAAGAGCGGATCATTCATCAGCAGGTGGAAAGGCTCATCCTTGAACTGCTCCTGCTTAACCTTGAGCAGTTTGGCGTCAACAATGTCACCGCCAACGGAGGAGATAGCGAGCTTCAGGGTGTCAGAGCTTAAGTTGACAAGCTTGCCTACGGAGCCCTGAGTGCTCTCAGCAGCGGCGATCTGCTCAATACGCTGAGCCTGGATCTGAGCCTGCTGCTCCATGTCGATCTTATCTCTTTCCCAGGCCCAGTAAATAAACAGGGTCAGGGTTAAAAAGAGAATGAAAAGTATGTTTCTTTGTTGTTCCATCGCAACAAACCGTTTTTAGCCCAATATAGATTTCGCACGTTGACATCACGGCCAGGCATTGCTGGTCAGCCCGTGCGCTCCTGCAGGAGAGGCTCTGGCAGAGTCTGTAAGCAGCGGTACAGTTCCATCGCATGACGGGCTTTCACCGTTCACATGATGCTTAAGTACTTAGCCTGTGCAGGAACTCGGCAAGTTTCTCTGAAACCTGTCAGGGGTGATGGTGTCTGTCTGGCGTTAAGTCATCCCCTTGCGGGAATGCAAAAGCCCTGGTCCAATGATGCAAAAAGCAAAAGCTGATGCTCAGAGCATGTGCCCGGAACATGTGCTTTTGCTTCCTGACAGCCATGATAAAAGTGGCGATTATTATACCCGCGCAGCGGCATTCATATGCACTTTCACCTGCAGCTTTACAGCGACAGAGATCACATCTTTCCATAACCGCAGGGTCTGTATTCAATGTGCTTTATGACAGGGAAGCATGATATGAGTTCTGAGCGCATCACAGGTCCTGCTGCTGGCAGATACAATGTCCTGCCGATGAAAGGAGCTTTTAATGTGACTTGTCAGATGACTGAGGGGAAACAGGATCGTCCACGCCGTCTGGCTGTGTCCTGGTCTTGAGGTCGGGATCGGTGTCCGACCTGCGAGGGACGGGATCGATGCCGCCTTCATTCAGGGGGTGGCAGCGTCCGATACGTCTGGCGCCAAGCCACATTCCCTTAGCAAGACCCCATTCTTGAATGGCCTCTAAGGTATATTGCGAGCAGCTTGGATAAAATCGACAATGCTGACCTAATAATGGACTTAGAAGTTTTTGATAGGTTCGGATCATTAAGATCGCCGACTGCCCAACTGGCGAGAGATTTGAGCCCATAGCCTGTCTAGAGTTGAACGTATATCGTGATTACTGATGTCACCTATGCCTGGTCGTGCTAAAAAGACCAGATCTACATTAGGAAGGGAATCTTGTGAGAGCCTGAAAGATTCTCTGACCAGTCGTTTGACGCGGTTGCGCCATACGGCTCGCTTCAGGACCTTTTTAGGGACAATCAGCCCGAGCCGTGGGGTGGTTTGCTCATTTTTGCAGGCAAGAATGAGCATGCCTTTACCACCGGCACGCACGGGCTTCTTAAATACCTGGTTATATTCCTCGGAGCTGAGCAGTCTCAGCTCACGGGGAAAAGCAGAATTAGGCATTTATCTTCAGATTAGACGCAGAGACGCTTGCGGCCCTTGGCACGACGACGGGAAAGAACCTTGCGGCCATCAGCAGTACGCATACGCTTACGGAAACCGTGGGTGCGCTTACGCTTTAAAACGTTTGGCTGAAAAGTACGCTTCATTTGAGTATTTCTCCAGAGGATGGCATTGTCATCCGACAGTGCCTTGGTAAGTATGCAATCCCAGACTCTGTTACCTCGTCAGGGCTGAGGCACCTCAGTATTCTGAGTACCGCGCAGCAGCCCGGCGCTGCAGTCTGGCACTGGATGCTTCAACAGCATTCAGCTAATCAAGTAGCGTGTCATCTCGGACATCTTCTGGATTAAAGAGTGGTAACGCGCCTGAGGCAACGAGCAGCTCTGATGGAGAAAACATCCGTCGTAAACACAGTCAAGGATCAGACGAGCATGCTCTGGGCCGTCGCCTGATCCTTGAGAAAAAATCTGGTGCAGTTTTACCCACCTGGCCCATAAATAAGCCATTATTGACGGGGCAAACTTACTGAAATGCACATTTTACAGTGTTCGTACGGTACAGATCAAGATTTTTCACAGTTATTTGGCTACTGTAAGTACGCTCATGACCACTCAGCCCTGAATTTCCCACAGGCATGCGCCCTGGACTGCTCAGGACACAGGTGCTTATTTAAGGCATTTTCATCCCTGTCAGTGCACCATTTATTCCCGGCAGATCTGCAGCCGGGAAAAAGTGGCGCAGCCAGGGTATTTTCTGTCACCGCCATCCTGGCCGGAAAATGAATCACCCCACCAGCAGGTCAATCACCAAAAAATCCCAAAACCACACGGCCATAAAATACACAGGCAATTTGTCCCGGCAGCCCGACAAAACAGCGCCGTGCACGTGCACGTGGTGAGATTTCATGACCGTGCACGTGCACGCAAACTTGTGGGGGACAAAATCACAGTACCTTTACATAAGGAAAAGCTCTATAAATTTTCATAAAAAGCATAACGATCTCAGCGCCCCAAAGCACTGAAATTCAATAAAAATAATAAAAGCAAGTATGCTTTATGAAATAGACAATAAAGCTGGTTACGCAGCTTATTATAAGAGCGCTTTCTAACCACCCCCCACGCTCCGCCTGTACGCCGCCTCGCGAAGCGTGCGCTGCGTGTGGTGCGTGCGCTGCGCCTTGCACCGCTGTCGCAGGGCGACCGTCAGCTGTAGCAGGATTTTGAACACGGCTCAGCCTTAGCCTGTTTAAGCCATTTTTCTGGCACCATGGGGCGCAGCTGCGGCTGCAGCCAGCTGCCGATCAGAGCGCATCGGCCTCCCTGAGCCGCACTCGGCCAGGGACTGTAAGGGCCGTTGAGGGCCGTTCAGGGCTTTGCAGGGACCTGCGGGCCGTACGGAGTTCCCCGTAGTGGCTGCAGTGGCGGCGCTGACGCCGGGAATCGCCAGGATCGGATTTGGGGCATTTGTTCAAAATAAATTCAAACTGTTATATTTTTTAATCAATAACAGTGAAAGCTCATAAACATGAGCTTAATCACGATTTTTTTGCCAGACCTGGCATTTATTTTGATCCTGGCTGTTCACAGGGCTTTTTCGTCGACGTGGAGTTTTTTTTCATCACAGAATGGCCTTTATTAGCCAAAGGGCGTAAAAATGGGCCGCCAGGGACGATAGAGCTGATAAAAATTGATCCTTTTTGCGCAGAAAAAATGCTAAAATGGGACACTTTGATTTCACTGGGACACACCAGGGAAATTTATTCACCAACGCTGCAGAGTTTTCCGCATTCGCCGGGAATCGGCAGTTCTCCTGAAGATCTGACCTGTTCAGACTCTCATCTTTTTACAGTGTCGTAATAGAGCTAAAGGAAAAGCGGTTTTCCTGTAATGCCCCAGGCATTATCAAAAGCTGCGACCTGATATCACTAAACCAGTGACCTGCCCGCCTCGGGCACTGATCTTTCACTGAACAAAATGCATTACGGGTGCTTTTCGTGTTGTTGGAGTATTGCGCCTGCCGTGCCGGACCATTGTCCACGGCCCTGGTAAGTGCGCCCTGAAAACAGCGTCTGGCGCGTAGTGCAAACAGATCAGATCAACTGGTAACCATGCTGCCACGGCCCTGACAGCCCTCAGGCGGCGTGATCAATTCAAACAGCCTTTTGCAACGGCGAACTTGCTATCGTGCGGTGCATGGCCATGGTGTCTGTTCAGGACTGGACAGCTCCATGACGGAAATTCGAGCTCATAACCTGTCTTGCAGGAATAACAGGGGATGCTGACGAGTTTCGGGCTGAGACCAGGTCCACTGTTCCATCAGGACTGCTGCGTACTCTGTTGTGCACATGTCTTCCGGTGGAGACAAGAACTGGAAGTTTCAAGGAGCGTCCTGCTCCCTCTGTGATTTCTTATTGGATAAGCTTGCATAAAGATTCCCGGTACACGCTTCTACTTCAAAAGCGGCACTGCCTTTTGTTGTGCTGTTTTTGAAGTAGGTGGCGGGGGTGATATGCAGAGGCTCTGGATGGCTTAAAGCTGGATGCAATCCTCTTTATTATGGCGCCGCGCCATTTTGCGCGTTGCCAGTGCCACAGAAGAAAACCTTGAAGCGCAGATAATCAGACTGTTTTTCACTGAAGTGGGCATGGTCTACGATGAGGATCTGAGCAAAGTTCGTTTTATCTGCCCAGGTGAATATGTGTACAGGACTTTTGCCCCGTACAGCTGGCGCTTTTATCTCGAACTGAAGGCTATTCTTGGTGTCAAAGATCTGGGCTTTTCCCTGGAGGCAGTGTCCTCAAGGGAGTATCAGCTGTTGCAGCGCAACGGCAGCCTGTGCGATCGTCAGACACTTGCAGGTATCAGCCTCGAGGTCGCCGATGGTGAAGACATCGGCTCTTCTGTGTTCGCCGTTTCTCCATGCATTGCCATGGATGGTGCCGTACCATCTGTGAACATCCCTATGGGCGCTGCCGGTGCAGCTGCTCACGCCTTCGCTCAACCTTTAACAGCTCACAGAAACACTTTTTCTGATAACCGCAGCTTCACCGCAGGCGGTAATACCCTTTCATCATTACATGCCACACAGCAGCCTCAGGCTGACTGTGCATCAGGCATGTCTTCATCTCATGCCGCGCAGCAGCCTCAGGGCGACTGCGCCAGCGGCATTTCTTCTTCAGGACAGTCACAGTCCTGCCGACTGAACTCAGCCTCTGCTGAGACCTCTCAGTCATCAGATAACAGTAATGAACTGCCAGTGGAGTCATCTTATCCAGAGCATGACACCATGGCAGTCCAGTCCGCATCTGTATCCACCAGTGAACCGTCAACCTGCAAGGATGGTTCGCAGGACGGTGCAGATGACACTGCCTGTCAGTACTCCAGCAATGTTTCAGCAAGTGCCGGCACGGCCTCATCTTTTGAGGCTGTGGGCACTGGTGCATCTGCAGATTACGGACAGGCTGACAGCAGTATGAACATGGAGGCCCAGGCCTTCATGGACGTAACTGCAGGTCGTACCACAGCAGCACATGGTGCAGCTGCATCCGGCAGCAATGCCGGATCTGCAGAGGCCATGGCTCACATGAGCTCCTCACTGGACCGCAACGGTGAGGCTGCTTACGGGCATGCCATGTCTGTGGCAGACAATATTGATCTGACAGCTCAGGAAAGTCATACCGCAGGCTTGCCTGATGCTGAGCAGAATGAAGCTGCACCGGTTAACCGCTCCGATGCAGCTTCTGCCAGTGGTGAAGCCGGTGCAGCCTGTGCTGCAGCCGGCTCTGTTGCCACTGAAGATCAGTCCGTACCGGCAGCAAATGCTTCGGCTGCCGGTGCTGCCTCCGATTTTGCTTATCAGGCAGAACTTGCTTCAATGAAAGCCGCAGCAGCGGCATCTGCAGACCCTCTGCGTATTGCCGGCTATGGCATGTTCGCTGAGTTTATGGCGCTTGCTGACGAGCAAATTGAAGATCTGCCAGCTGGCGGTCACTTTGCCGATCGTACTGAAATTGCTCCTGATTACAGATTCAGGCTCTATAAGAAATTTATGGCCTGGGCTGTCTCAAGAGGACTGATTGTTGATACCGGAAAGCTGTATTTACCTCAACTGGCCTTCCACGTAAATGAATCAGGCAATGAAGTAGTAACTGATATTTACGGCTCCTTAACCATTTACAGACCTGAGCAGATTGCAGAGTCTGCCGCCCTGTTTGAAGAGCAGAAGCGCAATAATACTGTCTACCCTTATCTTTACAGAGTCGTTACTGCTGTAACTGACGGCAGAGCTGATGTCCGTGCAGATCTGAGCAACTCTCTTGACAGTCTCACCAGAGCTCTGAGGCTTGGTTCCATGACTGAGGAGCAGCGTGCTGCTGCCCAGAATGACAGTGTTGGTCGCGCTCTTGTTGCTTTTGTAGAGCAGTATAAGGGCAACACTGCTGTCGTTGCCGGCTGGGCTGTACCTGAGCACAGCGCTCAGTCAGGTGAGTCATCCCCTGTTCAGACAGGTCAGTCACACCCTGCTCAGACAGGACAGTCATACCCTGCTCAGACAGGTCAGTCATACCCTGCTCAGACAGGACAGTCATACCCTGCCCAGACAGGACAGTCATACCCTGCTCAGACAGGTCAGTCATACCCTGCCCAGACAGGACAGTCATACCCTGCTCAGACAGGTCAGTCATACCCTGTTCAAAGCACCACTGCCATGGCATTTAATGCTGAGGACGTCACTGCTGTATCGTCAGCATACGGTGCCGGTCGTGATGCTCTGAGCATGAGACTTTCCATGGTATGGGATTCTGTCAGAAGGGATGCTTTCAACATCAAAGCCGAGCCTGCTGCAGAGCGCCAGAACGGAATGCTGGCTTTTGCCCGCAAGTGGGACAGCCATGGCTCTGATTTTGGCTTTATGCGCTTTGACGGTCTGTACACCGAGGGCTATACCATTGAGCAGTGCGTCAAGCACCGTCTGAGCCTCGAGGGACCTTATGGTCAGATGCCTTGGGACGGCGCTCCTGTCTTTACTTTACGTGAAGTCATCATGTGCTCTGCATGGGGCAGCCAGGTAATAGACAGCTACCGCAACTTCCGTACTGTCAGAGGCCTTGCCGCAAGGGACCTTACTGACCGTCGTGTCATTGCACGTCTTGCCGGTGCCAATTACGTGGCCTACAAGTGCCTGCTGTCTGACCTTATGTGTTATGACAGCTCATTTATCACGCTCAGACCTTTTGTACGTGACAAGCAGGCCAGCCGCCGCGAGTTTGCTGCTCAGTTCAACCTCAATACCGCCAAGGTGCCAGGACTGCCTAAGCGTGCTATTGAGCAAGGTATGTTCATGGCTGGCGTCAAGGTGGAGCAGGGCAGTGATTACTCACGTCCGTCTTCATCCAAGAAGGCCTACTATCCAAACATCCTACTGGCCAAGAGCTTTGGTATGTTCCTCTATCTTGAGAACTACCGTGTTCCGGCCACTGATCTGCGCAAGGCTACTGTCTACTGCATTGATTCACTGGAGATGCAGTTTGCAGCTGCAGCCGGTATCAATCTCAAGGCACCTGCTATCTACAGAGAGTGGACCTACGAAGACGCTGCTCATCAGGTTCATCATCTGGTCAGGTCAGGTGAGGATATCTCTCTTGCTGTTGAGAACGGTTACAGTTTCAATTACAGCGCTGATGCCGGGGAAGAAAACGTCCACGGTCTCAACGGTCTGTCTCTGGCAGAGCAGATTGAGCAGATCAGCGGCTGGAGCAGCGCACAGGCCGACGATTTTGATGAGGTCATGACTCTTGATGAGGCTTACTATGAGCTCTCTTCACGTGCTGCCTGCATTCGTCGTAATAAGGAGCTGCGCTTTGACGAGAGCGTGGCCATTTCAGACTTTATCTGGGCCGACATTACTCTCGAGGCTGCCAGCATTATTGCTGCCTCCCCAAGACCGGTAAATGTACGCGATCAGGAAATCTACGATATTGCCTGCGCCGCCGTTGCCCACTACGGCCCACGCACCAGCGCCGCCCCGGTCGCAGCTGTCGCTGCTCCAGTCGTCACCGCCATGGATGACCTTGCTGACCAGGGCGAAGACCCTGAGTCCGACGAGGTTCTGGCATCCTTTGACGGTGATGCCGACAACAACCAGGCAGCCATAACTGACGGTACCATTCTGGACATCAGACACGAGTCTGCTGATGACTCTCAGCCAGTTGCTGACCTTACAGCCGCAGGCCAGGACGACTGTGCCCAGGATATTAACGGTCAGGACGACACTGAAACTGCAACTACAGCAGCCGCAGCAGCAGCCGCAGCTGATGCTGAGGCCGCAACCGGCACAGCCGCTGAGGCCGCCGTTGCTGTAGCCGGCGATGAATTATCTTCTGAAAACTTGCTGACTTCGGGCTCCCAGACCCATGACGGTTCATGGAGCCGTCATGAGGTCTGTGAATCTGACAGTATCTGTGCTGCTGTTATGGCAGGTGCCGACAGTGCAGGCCAGAGTGCCTGTGATGTGGCTGCAGGTGCTGACGGTCGTGTTATCAACGTTGTAGACACTTCAGACTACAACAGCTTTGATACTCCTGTATTCAAGCAGTCTCCATGTGAAAATGAGGCTGTACTGGCCTTCTATGCCCGTCTTGCTCATGCTGAGCCTGTTGCTGTTGAAGGCATGTGTCTTGATGTCAACGACAAGGCCAGACGCGATGGCATGCTCGAGCGCGATTACCTCAGAAACGAGGGACAGTCCGCATCTGAAAAAGCTGCCGGCTGGCGTGCACCATTTGCTCTTACCAATGCTGACGGATCTGCTGTTCCTCTGCCTGAGGATCAGGCTGCTGATGCCGCCCATGATATGCAGTCAGGCTCAACAGGTGCTGAACCTGATGCCCTTATGGCCATGATCAATGAGCGCAGAATGAACATGGCTGCTGCCATGGGCCGTGACCTCAGTCTGGCCGGTGCCGTCAATGAGGACATTGCTGTTCAGGCTGCCCGTACCTGGGTTGCACCTTCTATCAATGTCGAGTCCGGTGCCAGCGCCGCCATGAGCCTGTTTGATGACTCTTTCCTGCCTTGTGCCGAGAACACTCACCATGCTGCCATTACCCCTCTTGAGGGTATGGCTGCCCTGAGCTCAGGCACATCTGCATCTGATCTGCAGGTAACCCAGAGCATTATTGGCGATGATCAGGCCTCTGTATCTGTATTTACTCCTGAGAGTGCTGACAGCTCTGCCCCGGCTGCAACTTCCGTATATGCAGCCATTTTAGGCGACCAGTCTTCTCTTCCTGCTGCCCTTGCATCCGGCATGGCCGATAAGGGCTTTGATGACAGATTTGTTCCTGAAAGCAAGTCTTCAGCAGCTGTGGATCTGGCAAAACTGCGCAGCTCAATTCCGGGCTCAGCAGTACCTGCATTACCAGGCACAACTGTAAAAGGCGTGGGCTTCAATGGTGCCAGCTATGATGAGCTGCGTGCCATGGAGTTAAGACTCAACGGTCTTAACGACGACCTTAATGAGCATATCTGTGCCAGCATCTGGGACACTTTCTATGTCGATCCTTCACTGCTGCTGCCGCACCGTGAAAATGTCACCCTGGAAAGCCTGGGTGAAATCGACACCAGATCACTTGAGGAACGTCTGCAGGACGACCTTAAGGCCGCATTCAGCCATCTGATTGTTGCCCCTGACAGCTTCCCTGGCTTTGAGCCGGCCGCCCCGGCTGACGCTCAGGCTGACTACCAGGCTGATGCTCAGGCTGCCTCCTCCGACACAGCTGAGCCAGCCGCCCAGGCAGCTTCAGCCGAAACTGCTGACGTTGCTCCAGCTGAGACCTCAGTGCCTGCAGAGCCTGCAGCCCCAGTTCAAGCTGCAGGGCCAGCCACTGCCACTGAGCCGGTTGAGCCTGCTGCACCAGCTGCACCAGCTGAGGCTGCAGAGTCAGCCCATAACGTTATGGAAAGCACCTGTGATGACAGCAGCGCTGCAGAGCAGCCAGCTGTTCAGGACGTACAGGAGCTGGTTGAGGCTGCTCATACTGCTCAGAGCACTGATGAGCACACTGCCCAGCAGGATACTGCAGATAAGGGGCACGATGATTTCGTTCCTGAGTACGTAGACCAGGACGCTTATGATTTTGGCAAGGCTGATTCCGGACAGTACGCAGCGGCCAGCGACATGGCAGCCGTAACGTCTGACGCTTTTGCAGCATCCGCAGCTGCACAGCCAGCTGTTCCTGCCATGGAGCAGGTCGCTCAGCCTCTGCAAGAGCACCAGCCACTGCCTGTGCCACAGACTCAGCCTCAGGCTGATCCATTTGGTGCTGCCCAGTACACAGGTGCTTATCAGCAGGATCAGAACAACGCTTTATTTACAGGTGCCCAGCCTCATACTGATGCTGCCTTTGGCCCTGATGCCTTTGCAGGCACCATACCTGTAATGCCTGAAAACCAGGTAATGCCACAGGATCAGCTCATGCCTGAGCAGCCTTTAACGGGCTCTCATATGCACAATGGCCCACAGGTCATGCCACAGTTTGGCGGCAATGGTGGATCACTTGAGGATCAGTTTGCTGCAGTCATGGCACAGGTAGAGAGTTATGCTAATGTGGATCTGAGTGCTCAGAACTTCCATCATGAGCAGATGCACGCGCAGTCTGCCTTCCAGGCTCAGGTACAGGGTTACAATCAGATGCAGCCACAGCTGCATAACAATGAGTTTGCACAGTATCATGATAACTGTCAGACTCAGATGCAGCAGGGCATGCACAATGGCATACAGCCGGTCATGCACAATGGCATGCATCAGAGCATGCAGCCATATGCTCAGGCCCAGCAGCCATATGCCCAGACCAGGCAGAACATCGATTTTGACCGCTTACAGCAGGCTCTTGATTACTCAGCTCAGCCATGGCTGCAAAACAACGGATCCGCTCAGAGCAATGCAGTTGTGAGTGAGCAGCCACAGCAAGGCATGCAGGCCGCTCCACAGGCTGCCGAGCAGCCACACCATGCCCCACAGCCTGCCGTGCAGCCACACCATGCCCCACAGCCTGCCGTGCAGCCACAGCCAGCAGCAGCTGGAGTCCCTGTGCAGCCTCAGCAGGCTCCACAGGATGCACATCCTGCCCAGGCAGCTGTACAGACAGCTGTGCAGGCTCATACTGCCGTGCAGGCTCAGGGTGCTGCAGAGCAGGCCTGCGGTGTTGCCAAGGGCGCTGGCGAGGCTCCGGTACTGGTGCCAGGTCAGAGATTGCACAATGGCCTTGTTGAGCTTACTGCCTTTGATATTGCCAATGCCCGTCGCATGTACGAGACTGCCCTGACCAGCCCTGATCGCAGTGTACTGCAGTCACCATACGCAGCTGTAAACCATGTGGCTGTGATGGGCCAGCAGTCTCTTATGCCAGGACAGATGCCTAATGTTGGTCTTGGTCTGCCAGGTGTTGAGTCTGGGGCTGCTGATGTTGCAGGTGTACCGGCTGAAGACAAGCTGCTTATCCCTGTAATTCCTGGCCGTGGCCGTGAGAACCGTCCTCGTGGACGTGCCTCATCCCTGCCAGTACCGGTAAACAGCTCACGCTTTAATGAGCTTTACGGTGATCTGTCTGATCCTGAGAAGTTCAAGGAAGCTGCAGCCCGCAGAGCAGGTGAGAGCACTTACAGCAAGGTGCTGTTCCCTTACATGCCTACTGCCGGTATCAGCGAGGCTGACCGCAGAATTTATGATGACTACATGGTGCTGCTCAATGCTCACTATCAGTCAGAGGTGCCTCTTGGTGAGGCTATCAGCTACAGTGACTTCAGGAAGCTCGGTGGCAGTGCTGCCACCAGAACTCTGCTGTCCTCAGAGCTGGCCCGACTGCCTGCCATAGAGGCTGCCAATGCCCGAATGAAGGCTCAGCAGGAGCGCCATATGCAGGATATGAACAACCTGCAGAATCTGGGCATTATGGCTGATGGTTCATGGGGCAATATGGTTCCTGATTACGCATGGCGTGATCCTTCAGATCCAACCCCGGTACTGCCAGAGGCTCCACTGCCTCCTGAGATGGTGGCCAACATGTCTCGCAGACGCCGTATGGCTGAGTCTGCAGGCATTCCAAAGAGTGCCTTTGAGCTGCCAGAGCGTGTCATCAACCCTAAGAAGACTTTTGAAAAGCTGTTCTTTGACAGCAACGGCCGTGCAGCCGTCAAGAGTGCTCTTGATATCTGTCAGGTAGCATCTCCTGATGTGTTCCACTGTCCAGTTCTGGTAACCGGAAGTTCAGGTACCGGCAAGACTCATCTGCTCAATGCCATTGCCAACCGTATCAGGTGTGAACAGCCTGATCTGAGAGTAGCTCTGGTAAGCAGTGATGACTTCATCAAGCACTTTGTGGAGTCCATTGCCGAGATGAACAAGAACCGTTTCTCAGACAAGCATGTATATCTCAAGGCTGCTTTTGAGGCTGTGGACGTATTACTGCTTGATGATGTGCAGGCCTTTACCAAGGCTGTAAAGTCACGCTGGACTGTCACCGATATCATCGACTTCTTCTCCAGCACCCCAGGCAAGCGTCTGGTGGTAACCTCAAGCATGAGTGCTGCAGAGCTGGCAGGCAGTGGTGTTGAGAGTGACATGATTTCACGTCTGACCTCAGGCATTACCGTAGATCTCAGCCTGCCTGATATCTTCTACCGTCGTCGTATGGTCAGAATGCTCAGCGATGATCTGCGTATCAAGCCAACTGATGAGTGTGTTGAATACATCTCATGGCACCTGAATACCAACGGTCGTGAAATTGAAGGACTGGTGCGTTCCATGGCTAACAGCATGGAAAGCATGACCATAGTAGATCTTGAGGAACTCAACAGGCAGATAGGCCGTATTGTTTCCGTTAAGGAAGAGGATTTTCCTGTAGAATCCGTCATCGCCCTGGTATGTGAGCACTTTGGTGTCTCCGTACAGGATGTGATGTCAGCAAGCAAGAAAGCCAACATTTCCATGGCCCGTTCCTTTGCCATGTGTGCAGTGCGTGACTGCGATGCATCACTGTCACTGACCGACATGGGACGTCTGTTCAAGAAAGACCATTCCTCTGTTCATGAGGCCATTGTCAGAACCAGACGCCGTATGGCCGAAAACGTAGAGCTCAGAAACCGCTACAGCTCGATTATTGAGAGCATTGAGAAGTTCAGAGCCGGATAATAATCAGACTCAGCTCATGCACAGCAGGTGATGAGCACAAGCAGATTCATGCTTGTCTGACCGTCCAGGTCAGGCAGGTTTCAATTTTTCACTGAGAAGGACTGTGGTCCGCATAATATGGATGCCATCGGTGTTCTGATGGCTCCCTGGGGATACAAATGAAATTTACTGTACCAGTACAGACAATTATTGACCCTGTTACCAGGGTTGCCAATATCTGTACCGCCAACAGCAACGGCAATCCAGACGATATGACCCTCTTTGTGTTATTCAAGGTAACCAGAGAGTCTCTGACCCTGACCGGTTCTGACAATAACGTACAGCTTAAGGCTGTGATTCCGCTGCCTGAGGGTGCATGTGAATCAGAAGGCTCCTTCTTAATGCAGGCCAGCAAGGCCAATGACTTCTTCAAGGTCCTGGGCAGTGGTGATGATGTCTGCATTGAGCTCAATGCTGAAAACGAGCAGATTAACATCGCATCCGGCAGTGCACGCTTCTCTCTGCGTGTCCGTCTGCTCCAGGATGAGGCTTCTTTCCCTACCTTTGAAAATGATGAGAGCGCTCAGGAAGAGGCCAGCAATTTCAGCATTGAAGAAAAGAAGCTGCGCTTCATGATCGACAAGTCCCTGTTCTGCGTGTCACGTGAAAACTTCCGTGAGTACCTCAAGGGCGTACGTTTTGAGCTCAAGGACAATGAGATGGCTGTCTTTGCTCTGGACGGTCACCGTATGGCTGCCATTGAGACCACTCTGGCCAACCCTGTAAGCAAGGAGATGCAGTTCTCCATGACCTTAAGGGGCGTAACCGAGCTGCAGAAGCTGCTCATTGCCAGCAGTGACACCATGCTCGATATCAGCGTTACCGACAGCATCATTTCCACCAGCGTGGGTGTTTTCACCATTTCCAACCGTCTGCTCAAGTGCAAGTACCCTAATGTACGCGGCGTTCTGCCAAGACAGTGTGAGCCTGAGGTCAGGGTTGAGCTTTCCAATCTAAAGACCTATGTAAAGCGTGTTGCTCTGTTCTCCAACAAGCGCTTTAACCACATCAACCTGACTTTTGAGTACAACAGCCTGGGTATCCACTCTCAAAACAGCGATCATGAAATCGGTTCTGCTCACATACCTATCGATTTCCCTGAGCAGGATGCTCACCGTGAGGTTAACCTCAACTCCGATTACCTCAAGGAGTTCCTGGGTGCCATTGAGACTGACAATGTAGTCTTCGGCTTCAGCCCTCCTTACAACAACACCATGATCCGCCCTGATGAGGAAATCAATGAAATGGGCGTCAGGGTTCGCTATGTTGTAAGCCACATCGTGGTTTAAACATAAGCGCAGGCACAGGACAGATACCCGGGCACAGTCTGTGACTGTGACCAGGGTGCCCCGGGACAGTTCTCTGGGCCCAGCCCCTGGACAGTTACCAGGGAGCAGGCTCACAGCCCGTGACTGTGACCATGGTTCAGGCCCTTTGCACTGACAGTGTGATGCCTGCTCAGAACGGTCATGACCAGTTATTATCTGACCGGTCAGAACAGGACCGGTTACGCAGCTGCTCCTGCAGGACAGGCCATTGCCTGTACTGCAGGGGCTTTGTTGTCATTTGGGAACAGCACTTTGAGCGCCATACTCAACAGTTGAGAGAGCAGCGATGTACATAAAGCGCCTGGTAATCAATGACTTTCGTAATCTGCAGTATGCAGAGCTGGAGCCTTCTCCGGGCTTTAACTTTATCTGCGGACCAAACGGCAGTGGCAAGACCTCAATTCTTGAGGCCATTCACTATCTGTCGCTGGCCCGTTCATTTCGTACCAGCTCATACCAGTACATGATTCGTCAGGGCTCTCAGCGCTTTAATATCTTTGCTCTGCTCAATGAGGACAATCAGCCAACAGACTGTACTCTGGGACTGTCACGTGCCCGTGGTGAAAAGCCGGTTATGAGGCTTAACTCCAATCCTGTTGCCCGCATGGTCGATTTGATTGACCATATCTGTGTGCAAATCATTCATCCTCAGGGTGTGGAGCTGGTTACCAGGGAGTCAGAGGGGCGCCGCAGCTTCATTGACTGGGGTGTTTACTACACCGATCCTGAGTTCAAAGCGCTGTGGCTCAACTACCGCAAGGTGCTCAGGCAGCGCAATTCGCTGCTGCGCCGCGAGGCTTACAAACGCAAGGGCTATGGCTCATTTGCCTCATATCCTGATTCCGATCCGGCTCTGTCCTCCATGGTGCCTCAGGGCAGACCTGAATGGTTCAGCCCAGGGGCTGACAGCATGTCTGCCGGGGCTGGTGTCTCAGGCCTGTCTGCCGGGGATGTCCTGTCAGGCAACCCTGATCTGACCGGCATGAGTACCGATGCCTCAGCCGCTCCGATCGAGGGCTGGGATGATGGTGCCGTCATGGGCGCGGGCTTTGTCGGTGCGGGCGCTGCCGTCACCGGCACATCTGGTGGCAGCACCTCAGCTTTCAGCAGATTTCTGGCAGCAGCCGCTGCGCCCCAGGAAAGCATGGCCCTGTCCGGCGCCACAGTACCGGCATCAGTGGCTGCATACGGCCAGGGTGCCGATCCAGTGGCTGGACCTGCAGCCATGGCTGATGCCATGGGTGGCGCGCCGCTGATGTCAGGCATAATGTCGCCTGCTCAGGAAATTTCCATCTGGGATGAAAGCCTTGCTCAGCTGTCTGAAAAGATTACCGAAAAGCGACTTCGTTACCTTGAAGATCTGCGGGTAATTCTGCAGGAAATAATTGGTCAGTTTCTGCCCGATTTCAAGATCAGATTTGAGCTTAATTACGGGTGGGATAAAAGCCAGGATCTGCGGTCGCTGATGGCCCGAAACCTTGAAAAAGACAAGGCTTTGGGATATACTTACTATGGTTGTCACAGGGCTGATCTGCGTATTAAAAACAACACAATTTCTGCAGGTGCAACCCTCTCACGTGGACAACTTAAAATGCTGGTTTATGCTTTGAGACTTGCCCAGGGCATGCTCCTCAAACAACAGACCGACAGGGCCTGCATTTACCTCATCGATGATCTCAATTCTGAGTTAGATGACAATTCCCAGAAAATATTGCTCAATACACTTCTGCAGTGTAATCATCAGGTCTTTATCAGCAATATTCAACAAGAGCTTCTCTTCCCCAAACACAGATCCGAATACAAGATTTTCAGCTTGAACAGGGGCATGGTCACTCCAGACCAGACCGCCTGAGCTGCATCATGTGCGCAAAAAAGAGGTCACCATGTCTGAGCAAGACGTCCAAGATAACTACGGCGGTAACAGCATCAAGGTTTTACATGGCCTGGAGGCTGTAAGAAAGCGCCCTGGCATGTATATTGGCGATACTGATGACGGCTCTGGTCTGCACCACATGGTTTTCGAGGCCGTTGATAACTCCATCGACGAAGCCCTTGCCGGATTCTGTAATCTCATCGAAGTAACTATCCACAAGGACGGCTCTGTTTCCGTAAAGGACAATGGCCGTGGCATTCCTGTTGATATCCACCCTGAAGAGGGCGTTTCTGCCGCTCAGGTGGTAATGACAGTGCTGCATGCCGGTGGCAAGTTCGACTCCAATTCCTACAAGGTTTCAGGTGGTCTGCACGGTGTAGGTATTTCCGTAGTAAATGCCCTTTCTGACCGTCTTGAGCTTACCATTCGCCGTCAGGGCAAGGTATGGCAGCAGGTCTACCTCAATGGCGGTGTGCCTGAGGCTCCTCTTGACGCCATTGCTGATGCTGATGACACCGGAACCTGCGTACGTTTCTGGCCAAGCCCTGAAATCTTCTCCATTACCACCTTTGAGTACAAGGTTCTGGAAAAGCGTCTGCGTGAGCTGGCCTTCCTCAACAGCGGTATCAGAATTATCCTGAGCGACGAGCGTGTTGAGGGCAAGACTCAGACTTTCTACCACGAGGGTGGCATTCTTGAGTTTGTTGATTACCTCAACAAGGGCAAGAACGTACTGAACAAGAAGATTTTCCACTGCCGCAGCGTCAACAAGGACAACATCCAGATTGAGATCGCCATGCAGTGGACTGATGCCTACAACGAGAGCATCTTCTGTTTTACCAACAACGTCCCTCAGAAGGACGGTGGCACTCACTTAATGGGTTTCAAGCGCACCCTGACCCGTACCCTGAACAACTTCCTTGAGGCCTCAGGCCTGCTCAAGAAGCACAAGGTCAGCACTTCAGGTGACGACTCCCGTGAGGGCCTGACTGCAGTTATCTCAGTCAAGATGCCTGATCCAAAGTTTTCCTCCCAGACCAAGGACAAGCTGGTCAGCTCCGAGGCTGCCAATGCTGTTGACGCTGCCATGGGTGACAGCTTCAACGATTACCTTGAAGAAAATCCAGGCGACGCAGAAGTTATCTGCATGAAGATCATCGAGTCTGCCCGTGTCCGTGAAGCCATGCGCAAGGCCCGTGATCTCAACCGCAAGAAGGGTGGTCTTGATATCAACTCTCTGCCTGACAAGCTGGCCTCCTGCCGTGAAAAGAATCCTGCCCTGTGCGAACTGTTTATCGTAGAGGGTGATTCTGCAGGCGGTTCTGCCAAGGGCGGACGTGACTCCAAGTTCCAGGCCATTCTGCCGCTGCGAGGCAAGATCCTCAACGTGGAAAAGGCCCGCTTTGACCGTATGATTCAGTCACAGCAGATTGGTACCCTGATTACCGCTCTGGGCTGTGGCGTAGGCAAGGACGAGTACGATCCTGACAAATTCCGTTACCACAACGTTATCATCATGACCGATGCTGATGTGGACGGTGCCCACATTCGTATTCTGCTGCTGACTTTCTTCTACCGTCAGATGCCTGAGCTCATTGAGCGCGGCTATGTTTACATCGCTCAGCCACCTCTTTACCGTTACCAGAAGGGCAAGCAGAGCGTCTATGTACAGAGCGACAAGGAAGCTCTGCAGTACCGCACCTCTCTGGCTCTTGATAATGCCAGCCTGCATGTTAATGCCGAGGCTGCTCCGGTAAGCGGCGTGGCTCTTGAGTCTCTGTTTACCGATTACAACAAGGTAATGACTGCGCTGCCTAAGATGTCTTCACGTATTCAGAAAGACATCCTGCTCAATCTGATGTACTACCCGCTCATTACCCGTGAGCTGCTGGCAAATCAGGAGCAGATGCAGGAGTGGATGGACGGTTTTGTTGCCCGTCTGCCATCCATTCCTTCAGAAGGTCTGCACTTCAAGGGGCAGCTGCGTCATGATGAACAGACCGGTTACTACTTCCCTGTCATCATTCACCATATCCACGGCATGGATTACGAGTACTGCCTGGATTCAGCTTTCTTCGATTCTGGCGACTACGGTCTGCTCAAGAATATGAACAGAAAGATCTGCGATCTGGTTGAACCGGGCGCATTTGTACGCTCAGGCAACAAGCAGTTCGAAGTAAGCAACTTCCACGAGGCCTATGAAACCCTGATGAAGGAAGGCTTCAGCGGCGTTAAGATTCAGCGCTACAAAGGTCTGGGTGAAATGAGTGCCGAGCAGCTGTCCGATACCACCATGAATCCGGCCTCCCGTACCCTGCTGCGCGTCAGCATAAGCGATGCTATCGAGGCTGACAGCCTGCTGACCAAGCTCATGGGTGAGGAAGTTGAAGAGCGTCGTAACTTCATTTCCGAAAACGCAGAGCGCGCCGTCCTGGATATCTAATCCATCAGGCGCAGGCGCAGGCACAGGCACATGCCTGTGCTCAGGCCACGTCCCTGGCTCCGGCCCAGACCCTGACCTTGTCCATAGCCATGGCTATGGCCAGGTCCTGCAAACAGCGCATAACCGGCCTGGCAGGACCAGAATCAAGGTGGGCAGCAGCCCGCTTCAAACAACATAAAGGCAGTTTCCCTGGTGAAGCTGCCTTTTTGCTGCCCGCTGTCCGGCGCCGGGCCGCAGGTATTGCCTGCACCAGGCAGCGGTCAGACTGCCGAGCGGCCGCCGAGCGGCAGTAGTTCGGCACACTGTGGCCGCTGTACGGCAGCATCCATCCATCAAATAATCTGTAAGAGCGCAGCTTGCTGAGGAACAAAATGCGGAAGTGTTCCCCGGTCTGGGTGCGTGCGGACTTACAGTTTCTCCTCAAACAAACCTCAGGTCAGACATGGCAACCATGCTCATGTCCGCTGACCCGTTCCCAGGACGGCTGCAACTTTTGCTGCAACAGCAGCCACAGCTGCAGCAGGGCTTTGCTGTGGTCAGTGCGCCAGCGCGTCGGTGCGTCAAAGCGTCAGTGCGATCAGCAGTCAGCTGCAGGGCTGAGTACTGCGGATCATGGCATTGTCTGAATAATGCCAGCATCTGACGTTTATGCTGTCTGCTGCGCGCGTGGAACAAAAAGCAATAATGTTCCCCACAAGCTCATTCGGTCATGGCTCCCCTGGCTGTGCCAGCAACAAAGTCCTTCCGGGAAAGGCCAGGATCTGTCTTTGCGCTCCGCGTCCTTGCGGCCTTGCGCCTTGGTAACGCACCTGATCCGTCTGCCCTCATGGCAGTATGGAGGGGAGCTTGCGGCGGGCTGTTACTCCAAAGTCCAGATATATGGTGTAGAACATTTTCCCACAATGTTCCACGGCCTTTGTGCGCCTGAAAAACACCATCCCTCCATGGGGCTGTTGCGCCCTGATCTCTGCTCATTTTTAACACCCATAACGACTGTTGCACGATATATGTATGGCAGTAAATGGCTTATATATGGGCAAAATTAACGCATATGTTGTATCTATGGAATAATTGTTCCACGTGGAACACCCGGGACAGGCCAGGTGTTTTTGAGGTCCTGGAAATACCCTTTCTTTACCCTTTCCCACAGGCTGATGTTCCACGTGGAACATTTTGGTATATTTCCCACAAGTAGTCCCTCACGCTGGGTAAATAATAAGAGATCTGTACAATTGTTCCACGTGGAACAAAAATCATGGAATTTTTCCCACAAGCAGATAAATGGCTTAAACAGGCTGAAAAATTTTTTAGAGCCGTCACAAATTTGATTTGCATCGGCATCCCACAAGTAAATAAAACGGGCAATTGTTCCACGTGGAACATTGCCCGATTTTTTTACTATCCCACAAGTTTTTTGCTGCGATGAGCTGCAATTTATTCCCGGCGTTTTCCCACAGCCTCAGAGCTGAAAGTCATGTGCGGGGATGATACCTGGCAGGCCCCATCTGTCCTGTCCTCATGGAATGTTCCACGTGGAACATTGGCCATAAAGGGCTTAAATAAGGGCATCCCACAAGCAACTGTTCCCAGTGCCCGGCAGCTGCGCTCTGCACCTCGGAGCCAGCGTTCTTTCTGTCACAAATAATTTCCCACAGGCTTACAGCAGCCTCCCACCCTGCGCTGTCGACCTGGGTACTGCCAGGTGGCCTGGGGCATTGTTCCACGTGGAACAAATGCAGCTAAAAATGAATTTGCTTTTGATAAACAGGCCCATCCCACAAGTAAAAATTTTTGCGATCAAAAGTAATCCACAAGTTGTAAGCAAATGCTTTTCACCTGGCGAAAATATTTTTCCCACAAGTTGAAATCAGCTGCTGCACCGCAATTGAATCAACATCCCACAAGTTAATCGCCGCAAAAAATTTGTCGTAGTCGCACACTATACCTGTCCCGACACATGACAGCACTTTCGCCCCACACAGGCATCAGCAGTGGCAGCAAACTGCCACCACAATTGAGTACGCCCTCAGCCAGTCAGAAAAAACTTTTTCCCACAACTTTTTGATCTCACAGCGCAGCACAAAATTGCTGCCAGCAAGTAAACGGTAACATTCCGAAAATCATGGCAATCCCACAAGAACAAATTCACTTTTCCCACAAGCAGATTTTCGGCATTTAAATCAGAATCCCACAAGCTCTAAACCTCATCCAGACCACCATCTCCAGTTCATCACCTGCCAGGCCTCATGTCCGCATTCGCAAACATTCCACAACCTGCAACAGCTCCGGTTATATATGTACTATAAAGTTTGTCCAATATGGTCTATAAACCATCGCGTGAGATGCAGGATAATATATTGATATAAATAAATGAAATAAGATGCAGGCGGACTGCCTGCATAAGCAAAGAGAAGGTTGTCAGGGGATATGAGCAGATTGAGACTGGACAGCAAATGCTGCGGCAGCTGATGCTGCAGCAGCACTTGCTGCTGCAGTCAAGGCCATGGCCAGCGACATGTATGGCCCTGCAGTGGCCCTGCAGGGCGCGCAGCGGCGCGTGAGCACTGTATGACTGATATGAGGTGGCCTTCACTGGACTATGCGCTGCAGCGCGCGCTGAGTGTGCTTTATGGCGCCTCAGTGCTGGCGGCCCGCACGATAGCAGGTCTCTGGGGCCGTGGCCGGGCATGACGCTGGCTGCCTGGTCTGGAGACAGCCGCTGGCTGGCAAGGTGCAGGCAGAGAGGCGGTAAGTTGCAGCAAAAAAGGGTGGTCCCTGAGGGGCCACCCTTTTTAAGGCCGGGAAAGTTATTACCCGGAAAAGCAGTCTGTTATTTTCAGTACAGGACGGAGATGTCAGCAGTACGGGAGAAAGCAAGGCTCAGCTGATTTAAGATGGCCAGACGGTTGTTCTTGATGGCAGCATCTTCGTGGTTAACCATTACCTTCTCAAAGAAGTTGTCAACATCGTCACGCAGCTCGGCCAGAGTGCTCATGGCCTTGTCGTACTCGCCCTTGCCATACAGATCGTTGATGACTGGCATGAGGCTGTTGAGATGGGTAACGAGCTTGCGCTCAGCGTCATCCTGCAGTAAGGACTCATCGATGGCAGCATCGTTGCGGCCGCTCTTTGCCTGGATGTTGTTAACACGCTTGTAGGCAGCAGCCAGATCCTCAGCTTCCTTGAGCTCCTTGAACTTGACTACGGCTTTGGCGCGCTTGTCAAAGTCGAGCAGGGAAACAGGGGAGGTGGACAGTACGGACTGGAAGATTTCAGCGCCGATACCCTGATCCTGGTAGTAGGCCTTTAAGCGGGCAAAAATGTAGTCACTGACATTCCTGGCAGTGTCCTGGGACTTTAACTTGTCCTTGAGGAACTCGCAGCCCTTGTTGATGATATCAACGAGGTTCAGCTCAAGACCGTTCTCGATAATGATACGGATAACGCCAATGGCTGCACGGCGCAGACCAAATGGGTCCTTGTCACCCTTTGGCATGAGGTTGATGCCCATGATGCCGATTAAGGTGGTGAGCTTTTCAGCCAGGCTTACGCAGATCTGAACCGGACGGGTTGGGATCTGGTCACCGGCAAAACGTGGGCAGTACTGCTCAAAGATAGCAGCAGCAACGTCCTTGTCCTCACCGTCGAGCTCGGCATAGTGCATGCCCATGATGCCCTGGGTATCGGTAAACTCGGTTACCAGAGTGGAGGCCAGGTCGCACTTGGCAAGGTGAGCGGCACGCTCACACAGAGCCTTGTCAGCACCTACCTGAGGAGCGATATAGGCAGCGATCTGGGAAACAATGCCGGAGCGGTAGGCAATGGTACCAATATCCTGCTGGTAGATAACGGTTTCAAGGCGTGGGAAGAAGGACTCCAGAGACTGCTTGCGGTCGGTTCTGAAGAAGAACTCGGCATCAGACAGACGTGGACGAACTACACGCTCGTTACCTGAAATCAGGGCTGTAGTGTCAGAAGGATTGATATTGGATACGAAAGCAAACTTAGGCAGCAGACGGCCCTGAGCATCGTAAATTGGGAAGTACTTCTGGTCACCCTTCATGGTGTATACCAGAGCTTCGGAAGGAACCTCAAGGAAGCGCTCCTCAAAGGAAGCCAGGAATACATGTGGGTTTTCAACCAGAGAGGTAACTTCCTCAAGCAGGGCATCATCAAGATCAGCCTTGCCATTTACTGAGTCAGCAAGACGGGTTACCTGATCCCTGATGGAGGCTTTACGCTCTTCAAAATCTGCAATAACAGCACCTTCGTTGCGCAGCTGCTCAACGTAGGTGTCGGCATTCTTTACGGTCAGCTCCTGGGCGCCCATGAAGCGGTGGCCCTTGATGGTGGTGGAGGACTTGATGCCCAGAATCTCACCGTCAAGCAGCTCGTTGCCGAAAATCATGCATAAGGTGTGAACTGGACGGACGAACTCATCACGCTTGTCGCCCCAGTGCATGAGCTTTGGAATTGGAAGAGCAGCAAGGGAGCGGGCAAACATGTCAGATACCAGAGTTCTGGTCTCAGTACCCTGCTTTACGGACTTGATGTACAGCCACTCACCCTTGTCGGTGGTCAGGCGCTGAGCGTCCTCAACCTTGATACCGTTGGCGCTGGCCCAGCCAATGGCGGCACGGGTAGGATTTCCGTCAGCATCAAAGGCAGCCTTAACGGCAGGACCCTTGACCTCAACCTCACGATCAGCCTGCTTTACGTCCAGATCATTGATGATCAGGGCCAGACGGCGTGGGGTGGCAAACCAGCGGGACTGGGAGTAGTTCAGGCCTTCGTTGTTTAATTCCCTGACGAAGTTCTCGTGCAGAGACTCAGCCAGCTTGCGCAGGGCCTTTGGAGGTAACTCTTCGGTACCTAATTCTAAGAGTAAATTTAACTTTTCCATGTTTAACCTGATAGCAACAGGGCAATTCAGAACTGATCGGTGCAGGGCAGGGATACTGGCCTTAGAGCACCATAAACCATTCACCTTATCCTGTTTTGCAGGCTCAACTGCCTGTACAGGATTAAATGGCAGATACATGGCTCAAAGGGATGGTGCAGGACTCAAATGGTCCCTGGCCTCAATGGGCTGATACAGACCACAGATGGTCCCTGGCCTCAATGGGCTGATACAGACCTCAAATGGTCCCGGGCCTCAATGGCAGAGCCCTGATGGGCTGACCCATGGCATAAACGGGCAAGGTCAGGACTGTACTGTCTGTAATCTGAATTGCAGAAATCTAAAACCGGGCTGCACGGTGCTGTGCAGGTATTGAGTGCACAGGTGCAGCAGCGTCACTAAGTCGGGCAGGTGCAGTCTGCTTATCTGCCGCGCTGGCACATTGGGAAGCCCAGTTCCTCACGGGACTTGTAGTAGGCTTCGGCAACAGACTTGGATAAGGTTCTGATGCGCAGAATGTAACGCTGTCTCTCGGTTACGGAAATAGCATGACGGGCATCGAGGAGGTTGAAGCAGTGTGCAGCCTTTAAGATGCGCTCATAAGCTGGCAGTGGCAGTGGCTTTTCAAGGGCCAGCAGATCGCTGCTCTCCTTTTCCATCTGCTCAAACATCTTGAAGAGGAATTCGGTGTCGGCGTGCTCGAAGTTGTAGGCAGACTGCTCAACTTCGTTCTGGTGGAAGACATCACCATAGGTGACATCGCCATTGGCAGTGTGGGCCCAGATCAGGTCGTAGATGGAATTCTTGCCCTGAATATACATGGCAAGACGCTCAAGACCGTAGGTCAGCTCGCCGGTTACAGGGAAGCAGGACAGACCGCCTACCTGCTGGAAGTAGGTGAACTGGGACACTTCCATGCCATTGAGCCATACTTCCCAGCCAAGGCCCCAGGCACCCAGAGTAGGGTTTTCCCAGTTGTCCTCAACAAAGCGGATGTCATTAACAGTTGGATCAAAGCCCAGCTCCTTTAAGGAACCAAGATAGAGGTCCTGGATGTTGTCAGGAGATGGCTTGAGAATTACCTGGAACTGGTAGTAGTGCTGCAGACGGTTAGGGTTCTCACCGTAACGGCCATCGGTTGGGCGGCGGGAAGGCTGAACATAGCAGCAGGAGATTGGCTCAGGGCCCAGAGAGCGCAGGAAAGTCATAGGGTGGGAGGTACCGGCACCAACTTCCATGTCAAATGGCTGGGCTACCATGCAACCACCGTGAGTCATCCAGTAGTCCTGTAAGGTAAAGATTAAACCTTGAAAGGTTTGTAGATCATATTTATTAGACATCGTATAAGTCCGACCACTAAAAATAAAACTGCTAGTCCACTGCCTTAAGCCATAAACAGGCATTCCAGGCCATGATAAAAGTACATTATTTTATCAGAAATGCTCAATAATGGCTTGCCTGTGCCAGATAGCTCCCACTCAGATATGGCCTGAAAAACAGCCTCCCGGCCCCATGGCCACGCCCAGGCTCCAGTACGCGTGATAATGCCCCCGTGAGCTTGCCCCGGCCTGCAGGGAGCCAGCCACAAAGGCAGATGCCCGGGGCAGTCCCATGTCCTTGCCATGGGCCAGTCCATGGGCCAGTCCATGGGCCCGACCGTGGGCCCGACCGTGGGCCCGACCGTGGGCCCGACCGTGGGCCCGGTCATGGGGCCAGCCGGGCCCACTGCTGTGCAGCGGCAGCTGTCAGGCTCCGCCCTTGCGGATTAAGAAGCGATGCGGATGCTCCTCATCGGGCATGCTGACCAGCTCATGGTCCATGAAGCTGCAAAATGCAGGTACATCGCGCAGCGATACAGGGTCATCTGAGCGCAGCTCAATGAGCTGTCCGGCTGCGCTTTCTCTTATGCATTTGCGCAGTAACATCAGAGGCTCGGGACAGGACAGTCCCATGCCGTCAACTAGTACGCTCTGTTCTTGCGTCTGTGCCATTTGCTCATCTCCATGGCCGTAAATTCTTCAATCATTCTGTACCTGGCCTCATACTCAAAGGGCTGGCTGTGGCCCCACTGAGGGCTATCCGGGCATTCTATCAGCAAACAATGCCCAACAAGTTTATCTGCAAGGCGCAGCGGCCACGGGCTCATGTCTGTTGCTCTGCCAGCGCCGGAACAGGCGCCAGGGCAGCACCTGTTGCCTGAGCCGGAGCGCGGCACTGGCAGCACCTGAGTCTGGGGGTACCGGATGTGCCAGGGACAGTACCTGGGGGCGGCAGGCCCGTCAGATACGGGCTCGGGCTACCGGATCTGGAAATTTTGACGGGCTGTGTTGATCTTTGATTTTTAGTTGCTATAATAGGCACCACTTTGATGCTGGTTTAGCTCAGTTGGTAGAGCACCTGTTTTGTAAACAGGGGGTCGTGGGTTCGAGACCTACAACCAGCACCATCCCCATGAAAGTCGCCTCTGGCGATTTTTTTATACCTGTATGTTGTATCTATGAAAAAGGCGTTTTAACCTTGTTGGACGTGTGACATGTGTGCTGCTTTTGGGGACTTTACTGTCATCATGGGTGAAAATGTTCAAAAACGCTTTATATTATGTGAAGAACAGAGTAGCATGGCTGGTATTCCCGGAGCCTGACACAGGGTTATCCCGGATGGTTTCAGGCTGATAAATATCAGATCTGGACATGGAGAGCATGTGCACAGCAAGGCCGCTCCCGTGAACAAAAGGTATGCATTGATTCTGATTTGAAAAGCAGCTTCCAGTTGGTGTCTCAGGGCTGCAAATACATCACTCACCTGTTTAGTCTGCGCGGAATGCAACTGTCAGCTGCAGATGGTACGCTGTCTTGTTTTAATTATTCTGATGCCCGCAAACACCACGAGTATCAGAGCGCGCCGGATCATTAAACTGAGGAAAACATGCAGTAACTGCAGGTGCTGCAATGTTCTGGCTGAGGGGAAAATAACAGTCAGAAAAACAGGACTGTCAGGCATGATACATGCTTGAAAAAAATGGGTCCTTGCACGGGTTCATATGTAACCTGAGCTGTCCTGCGCCGGCTTTCATCCCGTAACAATGCCTGCAATAAGAGAACATCCTTTTGCCTTCCCCTGGCATTTTGACAGTTTCTCAACCTGAATTATAATTTTTATGACAGTAGGGATGCTGTCTGTGGCGCCCCGGCGCCAGCATCAGTCCGTGAAAGCTCTTCATCAGAGGTGCCTGGGACTGGTGTTCTGCCCCTGGTTCTCATTGCGAAATGAAGAGAAGTCAAACTAGACCCGTGTGAGGCTCCGTCTCACCCCATGTCTAATATCCTGTCGGGGCACAGGGTAAATTGAGGCCCGTACGCTCATCAAAGTCAGTACAGGTCATGTGGGATTCTTTCTGTTACAGCTTATGTTCTGCCTTAAAACATGGTAATCAGCGGACAGTAACAGGAGATTTAGTATTCTGCGGGGATATCATCTTATGAAGAAGAATTTATTAGCTTTATCCGTTGCTTCAGCTCTGTTAGCTACTGCTTCCGTATCTGTTGCTGCTGTTTCCGACACCGGTTACTTCGGCGGCCGTTTAGGCTATGCTTTTTCCGAGTGGAATGGCAATGATGCCGACTTATGGCACAGCACCGACAAGAAGGGTATCGGCGGCGGTATCTACGGCGGTTACAGCTTAAGCAGCTGGTTCAGCCTCGAAGGTGCCTACAACTACTTAGGTGGTTTCAAAGCCGAGGACAACGCAGGTGAGAGCAAGAGCATCAGCCTCCACGGCCCAGAGTTATCTGCCCGTTTCTCCTTACCTTTAAACGACAACGGCGCTGACCTCTTCTTACGTGGCGGTGTAATGTACGCTCTGGCCACCGACGACGGTAACGGCTTCGTTCCAGTTGCCGGTATGGGTGTAAGCTTCATGCCTGCCGACAGCCTGTCCGTACGTGTTGGCTACGACCGTTACTTCGACGCTTATGACAGCGATGAGAAGACTCAGGGCATCGACTTTGACGTTAACTACATGTACGCCGGCTTAAGCTTCGTATTTGGCGGCAAGTCTGACACTCCAGTTGCTGAGCCTGTATCTCAGACTGTTACCACCACCTACACTCTGGACGCCAACACCACCTTCGGCTTTGACAGCGCTGTTGTAAGCCAGGAGGGTCAGGATGCTATCAACCAGGTTATCCTCGAGACTCAGAACTCCAACCTGCAGTTCGTACAGTACAACGTAACTGGCTACTCCGATCGTATTGGTAACCCAGACTACAACCAGAAGCTCTCCGAGCGTCGTGCTGCTGCTGTTGCCGAGGTTCTGGTTGCCAAGGGTGTAGCTCAGTCTGACATCTCTGCTTCCGGCCTGGGTTCAACCGCTCCAGTATCCACCGGCTGTGATGATAAGATGGCCCGTAAGGACTTAATCAAGTGCCTGGCTGCTGACCGTCGCGTAGAAATCAACGTAACCGGTACTGCTGCCAAGACTGAAGAAGTTAAGAAGTAATAATTGCTTAACTTCAGCCCTGCCCTGACTGGCAGGTCATAAAAAAGCCCCTGAAGTCTCAGATTTCAGGGGCTTTTTGCTGCCCGCAAAATTTCCCGCCCAATCGCCCAGCCCAGCCATGCCCGAATAGCTCTTTTCAAAACCGGCCAGTGCAACGCGCTGCAACCGGGCTCTTCCCACTAAGGCACAGTATGTATCAGCGTAAGCTGCCATATCTGGCCTCAGAGCCATATGAGGGCAAAGGATAAGGCCGGCATGCCTGGATAAGGCTGGCATGGCTGGACAGGGCAGGCATGCCTGGATAAGGCTGGCATGGCTGGACAGGGCAGGCATGCCTGGATAAGGCTGGCATGGCTGGACAGGGCCGGCATGCCTGGATAAGGCCGGTATACCTGGACAGGGCTGGTATGGTTCGCTAAACAATTGTTGAGTGAATCGGGGAGACTGCAGAGTAGTTATGGGGCCTTTTGCTGCGTTTTATAGAGTATATTCAGGTAACAAGGGGCTGTGCAGGCTCATTGCAGATTGAATTTCAGGTACTTTTGACAGCAAATTTCTGCAGTTTTAGTTTGAGAGAAGGGCACGGGTGGTATTTGGTTATGGAGCTGAAACTGGGCTTTTTTCAAGTATAAAATAGCCTGTTTAAGCTGTTTTACATCAGGGATGATTCTGTTGCACCATAATGCAGATAATAGATTGGGATTTTTGGCAGAAAGAGCACGTAACAATGTGGTCCCAGAGGCTGTGTTCTCAGGCGGTATTGATTCAATTAATTTTGATTAAGTTAAAACTTTTGATAAGTAACTCACAAAACGGATGTTCACTTAACAAAATTTTAATGAACTCGTTTATATTAGAGTGAATGGTTCCGTATTTACCCTGTGCCCTCTGCTGGAGTTTTTATGAGTAACCTCGAAAACGAGACTATTCTCAATCAGTACAAGATAATTGTGGACATGATAGGACTGTTCTTCAAGGACAGCGTGGAAGTGGTACTGCACTCACTTCGGGACCTCGACAGGTCAGTTGTATATATCCACAACGGCAAGAAAACCAACCGCACCCTGGGCTCACCCGTAACCGACAAGGCTCTGAGAATCATCTCCGAGTACAAGGCCACCCGCAAGCGTCTGTTCGGTCCTTACAAGACCATATCCTGTGATGGCCATGCCATGAAGTCTGTAACCACAGTGATTGTTAATCACAGCAATGAGGCCATTGGCCTGCTGTGCGTCAACCTTGATCTGGAAACTCCTGTGCAGGAGCTCTTTAACATCATGTGTGCCGACTTTGAACAGTCACCTGAGCACAGCAGCAACGATAACGAGTACTTTGCAACTGATACCTCTGATCTGCTCAATGCTCTGGTAAACCAGATTAAAAATGAGGTTCAGAACGACAATTCAGTACCTCACCGTCAAAAGACCCGTGCCATTGTGGTGGAGTTACAAAAGCAGGGTCTGTTCAACCTGAGAAATGCCATCCCGGTCATTTCCGAGATTCTCAACCTCTCCAAGGCTTCCATTTATCTGCACCTGCGTGCCATCAAGAACAACGAAGCCGGAGATGAGGACAAGGACTGAGCTCAGCCACAGCTCCAGAGTCAAGCAACAGCTCCAGAGCAGTGTTTCGGCCAGCGGGCCGAAGGTACACAGATCTCTGAGTCGTCCTTCAGGCGCCATTGCGCTGCTTACATGCTCCATTGCGCATGCAGCGCCGCTTACATGCGGCTGTGGCGCTGCTTAACACGCGCTGTAGCGCATATTCACATGCTTTAACTGCAGGACTGATAACAAAAGTGACCAGTTATCAGTCTGCCATCCAGCTGCCAGTGAGAAAGAAAATATGGCCCGGTGGCCTGTGCCCATGCCGTAACTGCCCGATAAGTCGGGCCATATCAAATGCCATGAAGCATCTGCCCTATGACCATGCCTGATGCCCATGCCTGATGCCAATGCCTGGCCAATGCCTGATGCCCATGCCTGATGCCCATGCCTGATGCCTGAGTCTTGTGACCTTGAGGAGGCCCCAGGCGGCTGTGCTCAGCCGCTCAGGTCGCCAGCACAGCTGCCCGGGCGCCTTCGGGGCTGATTGTCATGCAGGATCAAAAAAACGCTCTGAGCCATAAGGCTGCAGAGCGTTTTTTATTGAGTGCGGCGCGGGCGCCTGAGGAGCCGGGTGACAGCTCAGCTCCGTGGGATGCCATACTCCTTATTTGTCGTAGGCATCGGTCAGGACGATTTCCTCAACACCGTCTTCATCGTCACCGGCACGTTCAGCAGCGCTGATAACCTGGCGGTAGTAGTCGATGGTGGCGTTGTCAGGGTTGTCCAGAGCCTGGGTGAAGATATGTCTGATCTGCTCAAGTACGGTGGCGCGAACTATGAAGACAATCTTGGAGACACGCTCGCCATTTGGCCACTCATCAAGCTCGCCTACAGGATAGAGCTGCCCCTGAACACCGTGAATGATGACAGGCTGCTCACGGCCTTCGATATCGATAATGCCCTTGAGGCGCAGGATGGAGTCACCATACTGCTGCTGAACCAGGTTGATGGCAGCAAGAAGAGCCAGAGAGTTGATTGGCTCAGCGCGCATGATGGCAAAGCTTTCGATATTGGTGTGAGCAATGATCTTAGGCTTTGCTACAGCAGCATCAAATCTGGCCTCAGCAGGGCGCAGCGGAGAGGCAAGGCTGATACCGCCTGCATCCTTGCCCGGTACCTTGATATCCAGCCAGTCTTTGACCTGAGCATTGTTCTGGCGGCTGAACTCCTTGTAAGGACCGATTTCATGAATGATCTTTGGAGTGATCTGACCCTTGACTACAGGATGGAGCTTTGCTGAAGGGTTGATGCTGCGGGCTACCTCACCTATGGCATCGATTTCCTCAGCGTCGATAAGATCGGTTTTGGAAATCAGAATGATGTCAGCAAGAGCAATCTGCTTTACGGCCTCATACTGCTTTTGCAGCTGCTCGCGTACGAACTGGCCGTCGAGCACGGTAACAGTGCCGTCATAGCGGAAGGTCTCAACGCAGAAGTCATCGTTGTTGAGTGTTGAAATAACGCCGGCCGGATCAGCAAGACCAGTGGTCTCAATCAGAACACGGTTGAACTTTGGAATCTGACCTTCTGAGGCCTTGATGTAGTTGGCAGCCAGAGACTGGATAAGCTCACCCTGCAGGGTGCAGCAGATGCAGCCTGAGCCCAGCAGCACAACGGTATCGTCAACTGACTGTACCAGCTCGTGATCGAGGCCTACATCACCAAATTCGTTGATGAGAACCAGGGTATCTTTAAATTCCGGAGTGTTTACCCAATGGTTCAACAAAGTGGTTTTGCCACTGCCTAAGAAGCCAGTGATGATATTAACCGGGATACGAGTATCCACTACTTCCTGCATATCTGACATGGGTATTACTTCCGAAAAATAAGACTGTCTTCTTTGCCAGGGACGCTGAGATTGAGTACGTGCCCAGTGCATGAGGGCATAACTTCCAGCGGACGCAGCGTTCCTGCCTTATGGCGTCTGTGCCGCATGTGCCAGCGCCGCATATGGGCCCGTATATGCCAGCGTCGCATATGCCAGCGTCGCACATGGTGCGTCGTATATGCCTGCGCCGCACATGAGGGCGCAGTACCTGCATCGCCGTATGGCTGTCAGCAAGCGCCTGGAGCGCAAGAGGCAGGCTGCAGGAGCGGGCGCATGGGCGCGGGGGAGTTGCTCCTGGCCGGTCAAAGATGACGGGGAAAATAAAGTGCACTGAAGCAGCGCCCTGATTAATGAGTCAAATCCCTGAGATTTTCGGGGCAAACTCACTGATACATGGGGCAAAATCCCTTAAATATGGGGGCGGCCGTTCAGTTGCCTGCAGCTTATTGTACTACCAAAATCCTTTTGGATATAAAGAGCGTCCTGATAGTAGCTTTCAGTTACCACTTCTGTAGCTTTCAGTTGCTGATCCATGAGCCTGTAAAACAGCAGCGCCCCGCTCCTGCACTGCAGTGTACAGGAGGCGGGGCGCATTGGAGCCGGGCTGCAGGAACCTGATGGGGTGGCTGCAGAAAGTCTGCAGCAGGCAGTAAGGGCCATATAACAGGACTGTTACTGACCTTCGCCGTTGAGCAGGAAGTTCAGGGCCTTGAGCATGGCTGGATTACGATAGCTGTCATCCTCATTGAGAATATCATGGTAGGCGTGAGGGATGAGCTCGAATTTTGGAGGCACGGTGTCATTGGCGTGGCGCTTACAGAACTCACGGGCAGCCTCAGTGGATACTACCATGTCAGCACCTGCGGACAGACAAAGCATAGGGAAGTCAAAGTTGCACTTGATCTTGTCAAGGCGCTGCTGAGCCTGCATACAGCACTTTACAAACTTGTATGTAGGGCCGGCCAGAGCAAGCTGCGGATGAGATACGTAGTAGTCATGGTAGGCGTCATAGCGTACCGGGCTGTGAGAATGGATGTTCTCTTCAAATGGCAGTCTTACGTACTCTCGGCCGTGAGCTGTGTATGACAGGGCAAATGAGCGTATATTGCACAGCAGCTTGAGAATAGGGTAGACCACCTTTGGGGCCAGCATGTTTGGAATGCCAAGGAAAGGGCAGATAAGAGCCAGGGCCTTTGGCTTGTAAGGGAAGCGGGTGTTGAAGCAGAACTCAAGGGCAATCAGACCACCAAGAGAGAAGCCCAGCATCTTGTAGCCAGGACCTACATCAAGGTAGGAAAGCATGTTTTCAAGGTCAACACGGTAGTGCAGGAAGCGCTCAATATGGCATTTGTTGGAGTCATAGAGCACCATGGAGGACTGACCCTGACCACGGACGAAGCAGACCAGTACGCGCAGGCCCTTATCACGCAGATGCCACAGCAGCTCAGCGTACTTGTGCTCGGTCTCGGCGCGGCCGGCGATGATTACCAGGGTATTGCTGGAGTCCTCAAGGGAGACTCCCGGAGCGCCCTGAGGTGCTTTGAGCTCAACAGCACTTAAAAAGAGGTTATCAGATACATGAATGCGGTGATGCTTGAGATCGTTTTCAAAGAAGGCATCAATTTGAGGGTAGAGCTCGGCAAAGGACTCTTCGGTTCCAATATTCTGCAGATCAATCATAACCATAACTCTCTTTATGACCATACTTACATCACGCAACTGCTGCAATTCTGTCAGAGCCTGAGATTATGCTTTTTTATTATTGACTGGGCAGATTTGAGCATGCGTCCTGAACAGTAATTGTCAGGCAGGGATCAGTTCCCTGAGGTTACCTGCTACTGATCCAGGTATGGTCCTTAATTGGTTTCCTGTCAGTATTACTAAATCATAGCATAACAGCCCACAGCTGTGGGCCGGGCGCCAAATGCGGCACAAAAATTATCCCGTGGATGCACAGGGCCTGCGGCGCACAAAACAAAGGGGCCCTGACATCTGTCTGTCAGGGCCCCGTGTTATGCCGGACGTTGCCTGTGGCAGTGGTCCTGGCTGCTGCGCAGACTGTGCTGCGCCAGAAGCTGCATGCGACTGCCGATCAGCGGCGGCGGAAGATTCTGATGATGTTAGGAACGGCCTTGATGCGGCGGATAATGCCGGCCAGATGCAGGCGGTCTCTGACGGTAATGGTCAGATTGATAAGGTAGGTGCCGTCATCCTTGACCTCGGAGTTGATGGCATCGATCTGCGATCCGCCAATGTCTACGGCATTGGAGATTTCGCTCAGTATGCCCTGGCGGTTTTCCAGCTCAATACGTAAGCCGGTCTGGAAGTCGAGGCTGGCAGTTACCGTGGTATCCCATTCCACACTCATGTACTTCTCCGGATCTCGTGATACGTCACGGATGTTGGAGCAGTTGGCGTTGTGAATTACCAGTCCCTTGGAGGTGATGTGACCCATGATCTCATCACCAGGAATAGGCATACAGCACTGAGCAAAGGTATATGGCAGACCGCCGGTACCGGTAATTGGCTTGCCCTCGTCGCTGGCAAAGAGATCGTCTCTGAACTTCCTGGCCACTACCACGGCAAGGATATTACCAAGGGCAATATCAATGAGCATGCTGTTGAGATCAGGCTGCTTGAACTCCTTGAGTACAGCACTCATCTTCTCCTCAGGAATCTCCTCAATACGTACGTCCTTAAGCACATTCTGCAGCAGACGGCGTCCAATGAGTACGCATTCCTGGCTCTTGAGGCCCTTGAGGTACTGTCTGATCTTGGAGCGGGCGCGCGGTGTTACCACTGAGGAGAGCCACATGGCGTTTGGCTCGGCGCTTGGCGAGGTAATAATCTCTACGCTCTGGCCTGACTGCAGAGGACGGCCCAGTGGGAACATGCGGTGATTGACGCGGGCGCCGATACAGTGCTGACCGATGTCGGTATGCAGAGCATAGGCAAAGTCCACAGGGGTGGATCCGGCTGGCAGATCGAAGATCTTGCCATCTGGGGTAAAGACGAAGATAGAGTCAGGGAAGAGGTCGGTCTTAACGGCCTCAATGAACTCCATGGAGCTTGAAGCGCTCTGCTGAAGATCAATGATGTTCTTAATCCACTGTTGAGCATTCTTCTGAGCAGTAGTTGATGTAGGCTCACAGCCGTTTTCCTTGTAAGACCAGTGAGCAGCTACGCCTCGGGCAGCCATCTGATCCATAAACTCGGTACGGATCTGAATCTCGATAGGGATACCGTGAGGTCCGATAAGGGAGGTGTGCAGGGACTGGTAGCCATTGATCTTGGGAATGGCAATATAGTCCTTGAAGCCCGATGGACGTGGCTTGTAAAGGTTGTGCATCTGACCCAGAACGCGATAGCAGGTGTCTACATCATCAAGGATGATACGGAAAGCGTAAACGTCCATGATTTCACGGAACTGCAGTTCCTTTTTGACCATCTTCTTGTAGATGGAGTAGATACGCTTTTCACGGCCCAGGACGCGGCATTCGATATTGACCTCTTTGAGGCGGCGGTTAATGGCATCAAGAATATTGTTGATAACTTCCTTGCGGTTGTTACGGGCGCGGGTAACTGCAGCCTTGAGCACGCGGTAACGCATGGGATACAGAGCGGCAATGCCCAGCTCTTCGAGCTCAATCTTGATATCGGAAATGCCCAGACGGTTGGCAATAGGGGCAAAAATCTCGAGGGTTTCGCGGGCGATACGCTTACGCTTGTCAGGACGCAGAGAACCAAGGGTTCTCATATTGTGGGTACGGTCAGCAAGCTTGATGAGAATGACACGAATGTCTCTGGTCATAGCCAGGATCATCTTGCGGAAGTTCTCTACCTGGGCTTCACGGTAGTCATGGAAACGCAGTTTATCAAGCTTGGTTACGCCGTTTACCAGGTCCTGTACGGTGCTGCCAAATTCCCTGCTTATGTCTTCAGGAGTGACGACGGTATCCTCAACGGTATCGTGAAGCAGGGCGGCGATAATGGATTCCTTGTCCAGGTGCATCTGGGCAATGATGGTGGCAACAGCAATAGGATGGATGATGTAAGGTTCGCCGGAGGCACGCTTTTGTGGAGCGTGAGCCTTGTCTGCAAGCACAAAGGCTCGGTCAATGTCTCTCATGTTGTCAGCTGACAGATATGAGGAGGCCAGGTTGTGCAGCGGCAGATAGTAATGGAAGTTTTCAGACTCCATAGCCTCAGGAATTGGGTCAGCTATGACATGCTCCTGCTGGGTACCCTGAGCGCGGTCATGAGCAATCTGGGCGCTGAGCTCCAGGCTTTCAGAAAAGCCGCCATTATCACGGGCATTAACATTGGTGGAGTCGAGGAAGGGGACATGATCCACAGGATCACGGGCAGAGCCTGTGGCTATGGCAGAAAGGGCGGCTGCGGTGGTTCCAAGGCAGGCGGTGCCATAATGTTCACCGGGGGCAACTGCTGCACTGCCCACACTGCTAGGACCTGAAGTAATGATATTGCTTTGAGAAACCATAAGTAATTTCCAACCACCAAAACTCTGCCGCGAGTGTGACGCCGCAGTACCATGCCGCCAGGCTGCAAAAGACAGGAAAGTTCTTCCAGTAAACCCTGCAGCAGCGGCCCCGTGCCTTTTCCATAGTGTGACAGCATGCTCTGCAAGGCCAGATCAAAGCATGTGTCATGTGAGCGCTCGCCGGCGCTTTGCCGTTTGTAGCTGCAGTGCGCAGCACCGGGCCTGCACAGCACGCCGTGCCGCGTCTGCCTTGCCAGGTCACTGCCTGGCGCTCACAGTAAATCGTTCATTGGGATGCTGTTTTGACAGGCCTCAAGGGCCGGCTCAAATTAAGGACAGCTCATCTAAGTATACCTGAGCGCGGGCCTGTCTTTGTGCTTATAAGCGGCAATAACACGGTCAGCTCTCAATAATAAGAACATTTTCCATTTGCTGACCTGCTACAGGTGTGCTCTCATGGGTTTTATCTCCCGGGAAAATGCTCTGCATCCGTCATAAATAAGGGCTTTGTCAGTTTAACTTAACAGGGGCAAATCAGGACAAAAAACGTTTTCACCATAAAGGAATCAGTGCACAAAAAATGTGCAGACCCCTGTCGGCAGAGGCCGACAGGGGTCTGTTGAGGTCCGTCAGGACTGAAATCTCTGGCGCGATGTTATCAGTTGAACATCTCAACGCCATCGATAGGAGCAAACTCATTGTCTGCTGGGAGCTTGGCATTGTCGCCGCGCATTAAATCCTTGCGGTCCTGCTTGTCGAGGAAGTCTTCAGAGATGAGACCGGCTTCGATTTCGCGCAGGGCGATTACGGTTGGCTTGTCATTCTCTTCATCAACTAAAGGCTTGCTGCCGTTCATTGAGATTTGACGGGCACGACGGGCAGCGATGAGAACCAGGTCAAAGCGGTTGCCTACTTTAGCCACAGCATCTTCAACTGTAACTCTAGCCATGATGTATTACCTCAAGTTAGTTGCCTCATGAAAAGCTCTCTTCACGGGCTACCAGAACAATTAAAAATCAGTGGTGTGACTCAACAGGCTGATCTTTGCTGCGTCAAACAGCAAAAAGCCGTCATTCCTGAAAGGAACGGGCTGTTTTTGATCACAGGGAAAAACCGGAGAGGAAAGCAGGGTTCCGATTATATGATGCACTGCATGGCCGGTGGGCGCATGGGCCTGTTCTGTCAGGTGGCGCCGGCCGTATACAGGCAGGGCCGGGAGTATGTGTTCTCCCTGAATCCTGGAGGGTACCGTATCTGCTGTCTGCAAGGCTGTCTTAAGCATTATCTGCAGATAAGAAACGGTATGCTGTCAGCAACGGGCATTGTCTCATGGGCGCAGCGCGCCGGTATGGACCTAATATCCTGAGCCCGTTCATAATTTACTGCTAAAAGCCATTCATTTTAACAGAAAAACACGGTCCAGATCGGTAACGGTCCGATAAAGGACAAATTTTTCCCGCCCGGATAACATGATGCAGCCGGGCTTTACAGCCCGGCCAGACTGCATACTGTGGCTCAGCAGCGCCTGGGCCATATTCTTAGCATGCTTATGCCCTGGGCGGGCGCTGCCTGCGTGCCGCCTCTGGTCTCAGGCTCTGATGGCCTGATACCAGGGGCCTGCCGGTGGTAAGGCTCAGATTATTTTTCTTCGCTGTCGGTGCCACTGCCGCTTGCAGCTGCAAAGGCAGCCTGCAGGGCGCTGGCGCAAGGCAGCCAGGCGGCCTCGTAATCACGGGCCTGCTGCTTCATGTCATCAAGCAGCTGCTGGTTATTGCTGCGCAGGCTGTCAAGGCGGGCGCGGTGAGACAGGATGATGCTGCGCAGAGTAATCAGGCTTTCATCAAAGTCGTCATTAACGATGACATAGTCGTATTCATCGTAATGGGAGATTTCGGACATGGCCTGAGCCATACGCTTGTTGATGACATCGACATCGTCCTGACCACGCTTGATAAGGCGCTGTCTTAAGGTATTCAGAGATGGAGGCAGGATGAAGATCTTCACGGCCTCAGGTACCTGCTCCTTGATAATGCGGGCACCTTGCCAGTCAATGTCAAAAAGCACGTCCTTGCCCTGATTAATCCAGTCCATGACTATCTCACGTGAGGTGCCGTAGTAGTTGGAGAAGACGCGGGCATACTCAAAGAAAGCATTACGCTCAATCAGCTTTTCAAACTCTTCGGTGCTTACGAAGTGGTAGCTCTCATGGTCAACCTCACCTGGACGTGGATCACGGGTGGTATGAGATATGGACAGACGCAGGCTGTCATCGAGGTTGAACTTGTTCAGCAGAGCATTGATCAGGGATGACTTGCCAGCTCCGCTGGGGGCGGAAACGATGTAGAGGGTGCCTTGAGACATGAATGATTTCTCCAGAGTTCTGTGTCCAGGAGTTCCTGACAGCAGGTCTTAACCTGATGTCCTGCCGCACAGGCAGCCTGGTATGGCCAGGATGACAGTCTGGCCCCGATAAATACTGTTATGACGGGCGCTGCCAGGTTGAGCACATGGCTGGCGCCACGGGCCTGCAGCCTGATGATCCTGGCTGCACCTGGCCACCCCTGGGCGTGGACACCGTCAAGTGGCGGCGCCAGCACCCGCCGCATGACGGACAGGTCAGGGGGGACGTGGGAGTCTTACTCGCCGTCTGCAGGATCGTAATCGTCGGCTTCAACGCCGTGGAAAGTGGTGAACCAGCCTGAAAGGATGGAGCGAACTTCATCGAGGCCGATTTTGTTCCATGCTGAAAAGGCGATAACAGTGAAATTGCCGCCAAATTCAGAGAGCATGTCCTTTACTTCCTTTACGGCTTCACGGCGCTTGTTGACGCCGAGCTTGTCAGCCTTGGTAAGCAAAATCAGAGCTGGAAGATTGGCAGCCAGGGACCAGTCTATGATAAGACGGTCGTGGTCCTTAAGCGGATGGCGGATATCCATGGTTACTACTATGCCGCGCAGCGCCTTGCGCTTTTGCAGGTATTCGGACATGGACTTCTGCCACTGGCGCTTCATGCTTTCAGGTACGGCAGCGTAGCCATAACCTGGCAAATCTACCAGGGAGCAGCCCTTTTTAACCTCAAAAAGGTTGATAAGACGTGTTCTGCCAGGGGTACGTGAAGTCTTGGCAAGATGGTTCTGATCGCAGATTGCATTTAACGATGAGGACTTTCCTGAGTTGGAACGTCCGGCAAAGGCAATTTCAGCTCCCAGATCGTCAGGCAGACGATGAAGATCCGGGGCACTGGTAATAAAGCGGGTCTGGCGAAAATCAATGCCTGGTGTGCTCATCTCTATACCTCGATTAGGGTCAAAAATTTTCGTAAGTATACGACGTTTTATCCCGGCTGACCAAGTGCCGGGCATCAATGCTCTGCCTTGAACATAGCCTCCCCGGCCGCCCGGTCACAGGCGCTGCCTGGCAAGGCCAGGAGGCATAGTGACAGGGTCATACCCGGTGCAAGACAGGCATGCCATCTTCAGGGAAGGACTGCCTTGCAGTACTGTCCGGGCCGCGTGGTGCGGCCAGTCATGTTATTGCGCGCCCTGGCAGGCACCAAAATTTAAGGCAGCTGACGCCGTAGCGTGCAGCTGCCTTTTAAAGCCTTCAGGGCAGGCAGGTTATGACCTCAGCCTGCCATGGCATGGTTCCGGGCCGGGGCTCGTACCAGGCTGTGAGCCCTGAGCGGAGCAGATACCATGCTGTGAGGCCTTGGCGGGGCTGATAACAGGCGGTGAGACCCGGGACGGGCGCCAGGTAGCGTAAATTAAACGATACCGGCCTGAGCCATGATTTCCTCAGGGGTTAATGGCTGATCGGCAGGCTCAAGGTCACGGGCGAGCTTGAACTCGGTGTGATCCATGGCCAGCTCGAGGTAGAAAGCGTTGCCAAAGGCGGTAAAGAAGGTGATACGGGAAACTTCAGGGTGATCCAGGGTCATGTTGATGTTGATCTCAACCTGGTGAGGCAGGGACAGCATCTTTGGCTGAGACTGGTGAATACGGCCGTTTAAGGTGGTACTCATCTTGGCAGTGAAGTTACCTACCATCTGGTTCATTAACTCACCCAGGGTGTTTGAAACTTCCTCAGAGGTGTAGTTGGTGGCCAGGTCGTTGTCAGAAAGGCCCATGAGCTTCATGTAATTGCTGTAAAGCTCCATGGCGGTTTCCTTAGGGAAGTTCAGCACCACCATTCCTGAGAAAGTGCCGGTGAACAGTACAAAGGTACCGATATCAGGGCGCAGGGTGGTGTTGTTGATCTTCTGGATCATCGGGGTAAAAGAGACTTTATCGTTGGTGGCTGCGGTTAAAACGTCACAAACGCTGTCGCAAAGAGAAAGCAGGATATCATCACAGGTAATGACCTGGTGCTTGGAAATTAACATTAAACAAGCCTCTAAAACATCAAAAAAATCTTTGAGCCTCACCTGAAGTCGCCGTAAGTGACCTGACTTTGAAACTGTTGCGCGGGGGCGCGGGAGGTGAGAGCAGTGACCGTGTTATTCAGGCAGACCACACCACTTTGCCTGGATCCTGAAATATCAGGCAGGCAGGCACAGAAAATGAGCTTGGATGTGCTGTATCGACCCTTAAGTAATTAATTCTCTATTCCGGCAAATTAATACAGACTGACTGCGGCTTTGTCAGCTGCCGCCTGCTCATGCTTATTACTGAGGCTGCCGGCCGGTCAGAGCAATGTCTGTTGATCTGAATACTTATGGCTGATGCAGACAGGACATGAAGTCCGTATGGTATTTAATCCTCAGTGGAGCATGTCGGCTGCTGCTCAGGGAAGACTCACTGTCATGGCAGCTGTTTCCTGATTGCCGATCAATATATTGTTCTTACATTCCGTCTTACTTCGGAAGCTCTTCATACCTGCTCAGGCGCAGGCACGTTATGTTATCGGGTCACGCTGATAGCCTTGTTGACAGAGCACGGCAAGTGCTCTTAACCCACGGGAAGCTGATAGCTGGAAGAGAAAAAACCGTATCTAGATAACACTTCAAAGGTGATATTTTAGCGGTAACTGCAATTAACTCAAGCGTAAACCACTATATTTTACACAAATTGACATAGTTTATTTTATCAAAAGACTTACATACACAAAGTATGTGAATATTTTCATATCGCACTGAGCGATATACAGGCCAAAGGAGCTTTCGCAGAAGGCTGCGGCCTCAGACCAGGCATAGTCCTGAATAACCAGGCAGATTCAGGCAGGCAGAGCTGTTTGAGCATTACCTTGCAGGCAATCCAAGTATGGATGAGACGGCGTGGACGTGATTTGGGTATACGGGTATGGATGATATGAGAAAGCAGCGCAGGCCGGGAGGATGGACGGTTCCAGGTGGCAGGGGCAGGGGACAGTGGCAGGTTTCAGATGGCAGGGGACAGGGGCAGGCTCCAGGTGGCAGGGGGCAGGTTGGGGC
>NZ_JALKIK010000031.1:0-65737 GCF_023050955.1 Anaerobiospirillum sp. NML120511 | reverse complement strand
AGCCTCAAGCAGCTGATTAATAGAATCTTTGTTTAAAGTGACCTGAATCTGGTTTGCCATAAGGTTCCTCCGTTCAGGTCATTATACTTAAGAAATACAAATCATTTTAATTACCTACAGTTCCTAAGTGAACTGACGTTTGTATTGACGTACACAGCCATAGTGTCACCTTTATTAAGACAATAGGAGAGAGATTCAGACCGCTAAAATGGAGGTCCCTAAGTTCGCTGGCCTCCATAAGAATATTAGCGGTAATCGTTTAGCCCAGGAGGGACAGGCCCAGCTGTGGACGGGTGTTAGCCTGCATGAGCATGGAAGTAGCAGCCTGCTGAATAATGGACTGCTGTGACAGGTTTGCAGACTCTTCGGCGAAGTCTGCGTCGCGAATTCTGCTGCGGGCATCAGCCTGGTTGGCAGAAACATTTGCCTGGTTGCGGATCGAACTCTCAAGTCGGTTCTGCATTGCACCTAGTCCAGCACGGGTAGAGTCAACCAGAGCAATCATCTTGTCCATACCTGCGATTGCGTCTGCAATATTAGCTGCAGCGGTAAATACAATACCTGTGTCCTTGGACCAGAACTTCTTTAAAGCATTCTCATCAATACCACCATTCTTGGCAATCTGAGAAAACTTCATAGCCTGAACTTCAAAGCTGATAGTGTCGCCCTTGTTAGCACCAACCTGAAGGGTCATCTTACCGACTGAGTTAGCACCGCCAGCAGCACCACCACCGCCCTTTGTCATTACACCGTAGGCGCCGTCCAGGATCTGGCCACCAGCAAACTTGGTCTGCTGGGCAATACGGGTGATTTCGGTTGCCAGTGCAGTGGCTTCCTTCTGAAGAGCTTTGCGGTCGTCAGCGGTGTTGGTGCCGTTGTTGGCCTGGACAGCCAGAGTACGAATCTTCTGGAGCATGCCAGTCATTTCGTCCATGGCGCCCTCAATGGTCTGGGCAAGGGCAATACCGTCAGAGGCGTTGCGGTTACCCTGGTTGAGGCCGTTAATCTGAGTTGTCAGGCGGCTGCTGATCTGTAAGCCAGCTGCGTCGTCTTTGGCACTGTTAATTCTCAGGCCTGAGGAGAGTCTCTGGTATGTGGTAGTCAGCTGATTCTGTACATTATTGAGATATCTGCGACCGTTAAGTGAACTGACGTTTGTATTGACGTAAACTGCCATAACACTGACCTCTTGGCATCATGTGATGCTTATTATGCTATCCATAATCTCAAGGAATGCAACGGACTAAGTTCTCGCCCTGAGACTTTCAAATATGCTAACGTCAGATAAAGCCGTCATTTGACGCCGTGCCTGTGCATACGATTACCTTTAATAAATACGTGGTTTTCATTTCGTAATAGATGCACAAAAACATGTCAATGCTTACCTCTAAAACCTCATAGTGACGGTCCTTGCACAGTCATTTGTATACAATTACGCGCGTTGGTATACAGCTCAATACAGACAATGTTTGGCACAATGTAAGTAAGTCAGATGTTCAAAAGAAATGGCTGATGAGGCTCTGAGATACCCCGACCTCTATTACGCTTAAGACCATGAGCCTGATGCATGCGGGTAGGCAGGCATAAAATGTTTTCCTTTCCTTTGCCGATACTGTTTCCTGCGATGACCAAAGCTTCCCTCAACCATGACTCCAATACATAATCTATCTAAATCGTTTTGTATATCATTTCATAGATTATCCAGTTAAACAAAAGCCACGCTGATACTTACGGTGGCCAAGCTGCAAAGGCTGTCAAGCTCCGCCTGCACCCGTCTGCTCAACTGATACAAACTGAATTATAAAATGTTTTATTTATTATTTTGCTTACAGTGCGGCCAAAGCATCCCCCCCGCCTCCTTTCGCTGTTCTTCAGTTGCCCAATCCAACGCTAAGCAATCTCCAAATATAATTGCCTCAAATCACTATCCAAAACATTTTGTACATTATTGGTTCTACATTACGTTTAACCAGCCATGACGTGCCCTATACCATACCATACCATACCTTACCTTGCCTTGCCTTCATCACCTCCCTGCCTGCCTGCCTAATTTTCTGCGTCCATGTGATACCCATGAACTTGAGAACAGAATTGTTACCGGGTTCAAAAACAAAAAGGCCGTACTGACATTTGGTCTGCTTCAGATCGCGTCAGTACGGCCTTAAATATTTCAAATCTGATAAGGCTTAAAGCCTTTGAGCAGTTTGCTTGTTGCCCGTTGCACCCGCTGCAGGCTGCAGCACTGCTCCATGTTCATTGGCTGTGACGCCACGTGGTCAGCCTGCCAGACCTCGGCGCCTGGCAGGCTGGCCATAGTCGCCATGGCATGCAGTGGCATGGCCAGGGCGGCTGGGCTGGGCTGTGTTTGTGGCTAGAAGCGGTAGGAGAGCTGGGCGTTGATGCCGAGCTCGCTTGTTGAGGATGAGCCGGTATAGCCAAGGCTCAGGCCCAGGTCTACCGCTCCGTTTGAGGCTGAGACACCGGTGGTGAAGCTCCAGTTGACATCATCAAGCACCTGAGTGTTCAGGTCGGTGCTCAGGTTGTCCACACCTGTCCATGACACTGAGCTGGAGCTGTTCTTGTTACCTGCATGGGCTGTTACTGTCAGGTCTATGGCCGGTACCACGGTCCAGTCGTCAAACTCCATCATATGCCAGCCTGTAATACCAACAGGTATGGAGACTACATTCATACGGTCAGCACTGGCACTGGTCAGGTCACCTTTGTCAGATGCGGCAGCATAGCTGTCAGCATCAATGGCTGTTACCCTGAGGCCTGCATGCGGGGTCAGGTGATAGCCCTGAATCTCAAAGTGATACTGACCTGTGACTCCGGCTGATACAGCTGAGCTTTTTACCGAGGTACTTATTTGACCAAGGCCAGTGCTGGCACTGATGTCGTTGTCAGCCTGGGTCCAGGTCAGATCACCTGCTACTGTGAGTTCGCCTTTTGTCCAGGCGGCATATGCGCCCAGTGAGTAGTAATCAAAGTCATTGCTTACAGCTGAACCAATACCCTTGCCATCGGCATCTCCATTGCCGATGCTGAACATGGCGCCAATGGTGAAGTCAGGCTGCAAGGCAAAATCGGCACCCAGAGCAAGGCCATTGAGCGAGATGTCAGTGCCCCACTCTTTGTTGTCGGCAGCAAAGCCATCACTGTCAGAGTTGATGAATACCGGGCTCAGCCACATGCTGGCATTGCCGGTGGCCGGGTCTGACTGCTGGGAGCCTGGCAGGACCAATGCAGCCGGCATGGCGCCATGGGTGGCAGCAGCTGCCAGTCCTGTGCCTGTGCCCAGATGTGAGGCAATGGCACTGGTTGTGGCTGAGGAAGCCTTCCATGCAGTCTGCATCATGCCACCGAGGTCACCAAGTCGTGCGGTTACCTCAGCATCAATGGCAGTGCCATTGTTACCGGTAGCATGATTGAGCATGGCATTGTCTGCTGCAAGGAATACCTGCTCGCCTATGACAGTGTAATTGTTACGACCACCGATCTTCAGGCCGGCTTCATTGAGCTCCTTGTCATCAGGCTTGCCAATAGTCTTGCCCTGATCATCAACCTTGACCAGCTCACCGCCTCTGAAGGCATAACCGTAAGCCATGCGACCAGAAAGCTGACCGCGTTGTGCCTCGTCCTGAGCTTCAGGATTATGGGCACGCTGTCCCCAGGTAATGAGAGTTTTCATTACCGGATCAGATACGGCACTGAAAAGCTCTCTGGCGGCCTCGCTGTTAAAGCTCAGGGTCAGCTGCTGGTCAACGATATTGGCACCTGACTTGAGCACGCCTGAGTAGAGGCCATTGATGCTTTCTACAGCAAGATCCTGATTAAGGGCTACAGTACCTCCGGCAGCTGCAGTACCAAAGATTTTCATATCCCTGAGGGCAGCAAAGCCGGTACCTGTAAGGATTACCTTTGAGCTCTCGTCTACTGTAATCTGAGCATCCTGGGCAGCAAAGGTAACAGCAGCGGTGTCAGCACGGGACAAGGACTCATCAGAAACAGCCAGCACTGAGTTCTTACCCAGATACAGGTCTGAACCGTCATAAAGGCTCATGCGGGCATCGACAGACCAGTTAGTGCCGTCCTTATCAACAACCAGACGACTGCCATCACCCAGCACTACATCACGGTAAGCATAGGCAAGTGCACCAATACTGTCGTCACTGAGTGCTCCTGAGGCATCAAAGAAACGGCCCAGAGCATGAGTAATGGCGTCCTTGCTGTCAGTACCCAGAGCAATGACAGCATTGCGCAGGGCAAAGAGACTGCCGTCCAGAACACCGGCACTGTCGTTGTCCGATGCCGCTGCAGCGTTGGCTGCAGCTGCAGCGTTCATGCTGGCCGACGATGCGGCCTTGCTCATGAGCTGAGCCGATGCCTGAGCTGTTGTGGCTGCAGCTGCTGAGCCAGCTGCGGCTGACCTGGTGTTTGCACTGTCTGCGGCAGGCCTGTCGCCTGCCAGATGCCTGATGGCCACAATCGAGGCTGATGTGCCAAAGTCAGGGGATGCCACAATGGAGCCGCCGTTGAGCTTTGCGTTTTCAGCAAAGAGCCAGCCTGTCGATCCTGATGTTGCAGGGGCTGTGTCAGCAGCCGGAATGATGGCCTCACCGGCATTAATGCGTGCACCTCTGGTAAGGGAAAGACTCTTTGTCTGCAGCTGTGCTCCCTGAGCAAGGGTAAGCGAATCGGTGGTGCCTTTAATCTCTATGTTTTCTGCCGTGGTCTGGCCCTTGAGCAGACGGGCTGATTTTTCAATGCTCAGATCCTGGACAGTATTGTCACCATGAAGCTCAGTCGTGCCTGCAAAGGTAGCTGAGGCAGCAGTAAATTTGCCCTTAACTGTAGTACTGCCCTTAAAGGTGGCAGTGGTCTGTGCAGTCAGGTCACCTGATATCTCAGTGGTGCCTTCACCAAGATCAATGCTCTGAGCATTAATCACTGTGCCTGAATCAGCACGTACGGCATCTACAGCAAGCTTTCCGGTAATGTCTGCAGTGCCAGCAGCCACCTTGAGCATAGTGCCCTTACGGCCTGTAAGGTCGCCGTCAAAGGTGACTGCACCCTGAGCTCCTGCATCTATGGCAACAGCAGCATCACGGGCCAGACTTACCTTGCCAAGAGCACCGCTGCCCTTGAGAGTGAGGGTACCGAAATTAAGGGATACGTCAGTTGCCTGAGCTGTAGCCGCATCTTTGCCCTGAGAGACAAAGTAGCCATTATTGGCTGAAGCTGCTGCAAGGGTAGTACTGGATACCAGATTTACTGTATCAGTGCCTTCATTGGCACGCAGGGCTCCGAAATTTCCACGCAGGCTGTCACTTTCATCAAAATCAATTACAACGGTTTTACCAAGCTGCTCTGCTGTAGTAGTTGAGTAGACATCAGCATAACCGGCAATGTCCTCCCATTTGACTACTGGGGTGCCCTGTACATTATGAATCTTGTCGGTGATACCAGTGATATGGGCAGATCCTACGTTTATAACGCCATCTACCAGTGAGCCATCGGCCTTGCCAAAGATTTTGCGCAGCTCTTCGAGCTTGTCAGCGGTAAAGACATCACCGGCACCAAAGTCCATATTGACCTGACTGCCGGGCTTGAGCTCAATAGAGCCGGGAGCAAAGGTGCCTGACTGAACAGACATGCCACCGCCATTACCAACCTGGAATGCCTCCAGTGCTGCCTTGTCAAAGCTGAGCTCACCGCCGTTTCCGACACTCAGTGACCCTGGCTGAAGCTTTACCGGACCTGAGCCATCAGCGCCCTCGCTCTTTCCCGTAATGTTCAGGGAGCCAGTGACATTGATAGAGCCCTTACCAGAGGACATATCAAGAGAGCCGATGCTGGCTGAGCCGCCCTGCTCCAGAGAGATATTGGCATCAGAGGCAGTAAGCCTGTCAGCACTGAGGCTGCCGCCCTGTCCAATGCTCATATCGCCTGAGGTGGCATTGAGATCCTTGACGGTAAGGGAGGCTGATCCTGCAGCGCCGCTGGCGCCTCCTGAGGCAGACTCAGGGACCTGGCCACCGATAACAATGGTGCCATCATTAAGATCTATTTTCTTGTCACCGGTATTCCAGCTGCCGCCAGCAACCAGCAGGTTACCTGGGCCATAGCCTGTACCCAGAATAATGTTGGAGCCGACCGTGCCTTTTGAGTCAGCTGGAGAGTCAGCGCTGCCCAGGACTACGCGGCCTTCAACAGCAATGTCCGAAAGTGTACCGTCACCCTTAACTGCAGTAATATTCTCTGTAACATTGAAATTGCCTGAACCGAGCAACGCCGGATCGTCACTGCCTGTTTCCAGCTTGATATTGTCAGCCTTAATGGTGGCAGTGTCTCTGATAAAGATACCCAAATCAGCATCAGTAACGGTCAGATTGCCTACGCCCAGAGTTGCTGTATTGGCAATAATGACAGTGGCATCTGTGGCTCCAATATTTCCGAATTTGCCACTGGATATGGTCATAGAGCCGTCAATGTCCAGTGAGCTGTCGCCACGGATAATGAGCTTGCCGCCTGAGTCGCTTTCAGGGTTGATCAGGGCATTGGCGCCATCTTCATTGAATTTGACCATGCCGCCATTATCAATGGTTACGACTGGCAGGTTTTTGCCTGACTCCTTGACTATCTCGGCCTTGGTCAGATCGAGCAGAGCCCCCTCGCCATTTACAGCCAGCATGATCTGGTTGTTGTAATCTTCCAGAGTGAGCGTGCCGCCGGTGAAAATCAGCTGTGAGGCTGCACCATCCCATGAGGTGAGATTAATGGAGTGGTCCTTGCCTATGGTGATGTCTGAGCTGGTCTGGTAAATACCACCCTTGATGGTCAGCTCTTCCTGCAGGATAAAGTCACCGGTAATGGTGCCAGGCATGGCTTCATGGCATGGTGAGCCATCGTAGGCTACAGCCTCTTTGGTGCTTGACAGGGTCAGAGCATTTTTAAGAAAGAATGGTACCTTGCCCGCTGCGCTGTCGATAAATTCAACATTACGGGCCTCAAACTTACCAAAGCCAATACCCGGCTGGGTCATGAAGTTGGAGGTTCCAAGGGTCAGCTTCTCTCGGGCCCTGACGTTGACTCCAGTGCTCTGCCTGCCTCCATCGGTGGTAATGGAGATATTGTCAGCCTCAATAACAGTATTGAGTCCGGCAGCTATCTTGCCTGCCGAAGGGGCCGAGCCACCGACAAACATGAACTGTGACAGATCAAGGTTTTCATCAGTGCTGATGGAAAGAACAGCATTTTTGGTCTGTAATCTTGTGGTACCGATAATGTCATGCAGACGGGCAAGTGAGGTCTTGAGCACCACTGGAGGGGAGGACTTGGAGTTACTGCCTGACAGGGCAAAGACTGCATTGTCGCCACCGGTTAGCTTGACGGCATCACCAATGGTGACGGTACCGCCATTTTTGATCTTGAAGTTACCCTGCAGTTTGAGAGAGCCTGAATTGAAAGCAAGGCTGCGGGCTGCCTCCTTGCCCTCCTGAGTAATTTTCAGCGCATCATCAGCAAATACCATATCCAGGTAACTGCCCTGGTCAAGATTGATGCTGCCACCATCCATGACACCCTGAACCAGGTTGACATAGGCTGTAGCACCATATGTCTTGGAAGAGGTAGTGGTTACAAAGCTGAGATCACCACCATTGAGCTTAAAGGTCGGGGCATTGATGGTTACATTGGATACAGAAGATGACTGAGGCTTTGCTGAGCTTATGGCACCACCCTGAGAGAGGGTCAGGCTGGTCATGCCCGAAAGATCGCCTGCTGCAATGCTCTGACCAAGAGTAGCCGACTTGCCCAGCACCACCATGGCCTGAGCAGGTGTGCTGCCAGCACCGCCCACAGTAAAGCTGCGGGCAGCAAGAGCGGCCTTGGCGGCACTGTTATGCTCATTGAGAGCAAGTGTGCCACGACTTACTCTGACCTCATCAAATTCGGCAGTAAGGGTCTCACTGGCTTTTCCTGACTTAAAAGTAATTCCCTGATCGGCTGCACCTGCAGCCAGGATCAGCTTCTTGGAGCTCTTGAGGGTGGCTGCGCCACTATCTGCACTGACAGTATTGCTGCCAAATGCACCACCGGTGACAGTTAGATTGAAAGCAGGAGCAGGCAAGGCACCAGTACCTGAAACAGACAGCGACTCCCATCTGTTGGAGGTACCACTGTCAGATGTCACACCAGTAATGGTGATATCACCTTTGGCCTTGGACAGATCATCAAGGGCAGCTGCATGGCCCACAGACTGTCCTCCAGCAAGACCTGCAGTCACCATGGCTGCACTGGCCAGACCGCTGACCCATGCCCTCTGATAAACGGCACGATACTGGGCTATCAGAAATCTGATGGCATTATTGGATAATCGCATATTCTCGCTTGCTCTCTATCTTTGTACTTTCCGTACTTTTGTACTTTCTTATTTCTACTTTCTAAAGTCTTCGCTGCACCGGCCCAACGTGCCTCACTGACCATCCAGGGAGCCGCCTAGCTTAATCAGCCTCATGACAATCTGCACACCCGGCACCAGGCACATGCATGGTCACAGGCACAGGGGCAGACCAAGGGGCAGAAGCCCGGACAGTAACAGGGGCCTGCATCAGCAATGGCCCGTACCCAGCAACAGCTACGGACTCGGCAACGGATACGGACCAGGCAACGGCCACGTACTCAGCCACAGTCATGTACCCTGTATCTGCACTCCAACGAAAAACAAGGCTGACCAGCTCCCATGGCGGACTCATAAGGGATCTGCTTACAGGCGTAGCCATGCTTAAGGCCATAGGCAGTCCCGATACGGGAAAGGCCATACTGTCAGACCTGCCTTAGCTGACTTGCCTGACCTGACCGGCCTGACTGGCCATGCTTCATTGCTGCCAGAAATGCATGCAGCTGTCAGTGAAGACAGGTATTGCAGGCAAATGCTTGTTAACAGCACTGTTAGCCAGACTATGGTCCTTAGCGTGTGATTATCTGTGGCCAGTCAGGCATACAACTACAATTATGATCATACTCAACTGACACGGTAAACCGACAGGCAGACCAGCCGCCACAGATGCCACATTGTATCCAGCGGCCTGAGAAATCACGAAGTGCTCCAGAAGCATAAGCAGCTGTGCAGCATGTCCATCCATACTGCAAGGTCAGAGCACAGCCAGATGCTACCTCTCCGGTAACCGTACACAAAGACAAGTCTGTAATGGCAGCCTGACAAGGCACAGAGCTGGCTCTGCCGATGAACACTGTCAGGTGCATTGCATAGCTGAGCCGCTCGCTCAGTGCTGGCACGGCAATACAGCGTAAGCCTATGCAGCTCAAGCACCATCAAAGCAGGCAGCCTGCCTGGACAATAGTCGAGATAATACAGGCATCAGACTTCGCTTGAGGTGAAACTTCGTCCGCAGGTCTTTGCTCTTGCTGCTGGAAAACTGCAGTCATTTAGAAACAGCTGCAGCAAATTGACTCATGATAATACGGTTACAGGCAAAAGCTTATGATCAATCTTCAAGCCGGGATCATGGTCACAGCTTTTGCAACTACAGTAAGAGATAAACAGTCTTAGCTGTCCTGCTTTGCAATCACCAGGTTGCAAACTGTCTGCATAACAAATATCCCTCCCGGCATCAGCAATGAAAAACATGGATATGCTCACACAACTTCAACAAGAGCCAGTATCCAGCCACTTTCCAAAATCAGTCCTGCAGCTACACCTCACCAGTAAATTCATACATGTAAAAAGCTGCATATCCCTAATGGACAAAACAAATAATACTCATAGCAAAAATGCCTCACACTCACACAAACACCCCCGAATCAGCCCCCAACTACGCCTCTACGCACGAATCAACAAAACAGCACCAGCCCGCTGTATCTGCAAAATCCACCCGCAGGAACCTGAAAGGACCAGTTTCAAAAATCACTGCGTCGCATCATGAAGTATGACTGCCTGCCTGCAAGAGCAGCCCTCCCCATGGCTGACCGCCCGAGCAAATACAGTAAGACTGCAGTGACCTGAACCGTTAGACAACATGTATATGTACTGCCCGTAAATATCGGCTTTAAGACTGGTCAGCCAGGATAATCAGTCACGAGCTCGGAATTTTGATAAGTCATTGGAAAGAGAAAGGAACATAGAAAAGAACAATGAAATATAAATGGAAAAGGAAAGCATTTCGCAGCATGACAGGGCATGACATGACAAGGAAAGGAATGGTATGACAAAGCGCGCTAAGGATGATGGCAAGGACAGGACTTGCTCTACTGCCGAGCTCATGGAATCGATAAGCCTCCGCAGAATCTCAAAACCAGGAGTGAGTGTGCATAAGACACTTAAGACTCACTGAGAAACGAGGACGGAGATCCTGGTTACAGCCTGACCATGAGTCAGGGGTCAGGGGTCAGGGGTCAGGATCAGTATAACAAGACTTTGAGCCTGAACTGAACGAGGATCAGAAACGCAATTGGAGCTGGAGTCCGGTACATTCCCTCAATCAAACAGACAGGACAAATGGAGCTACAGAGCAAAAGTGATAATGACGCAAACACAGACAGTAACAGAGTCAGGAATACAAAGAGACTGGGCAGCACATGGATATGGGCTGCAGATAACGATGGAGTTAAGATGGAATGGAGATAAATTCAGGCTGTAACGGTGCGAGCTGGACGGTCGTGTCAGAGCTGATTAACTTGCCCTTGCTGGTCACATCAGCCAGGGTCAGCCCGGATCAGGTTGGATTGAATTGAGTTTGCGCCGTCAGGTAAGACGATATTATGTCCGGTGCCGTAGTTTTGTGTTTGCTGCAGAGAGACACGGACATGACCTTTGCCAACTGCATCACAGGCCCTCTTAACTTTTGCAGATATACTTTCCAATATTGAATATAAAGCGATAATACGGCACAACTCAAATACGCTGGAATAACGTTATAAAAGGCTTTCATAGGTATATATTAAGATCAAAATCAAAGCCCAGGTCGATCATAAACTGAAAATGAAAAGGCCGTCTCCCTTATCCTGCAGTTAATGCATTATGGATAAGTGAGACGGCCTGAATTACCTCAACCCTCCTGCCTGATGGCAGGAGGAAAGTTACGAACAGGGCAGGCAGCAGGATTATGTCACGCAACACAGTCACAGATGTGAATGTTATCGCTGTGGCAGTCACAGCTGCCAGCCTCTGGAGCTGACAGGGTCAGCTTACAGTCCGTAAATTAGAAGGTGTAACGAACGTTGGCATTTACGCCAAAGTCATCGGTATTGGAAGAACCGGTGTAACCAACACCAACACCCATGCCGAGGCTGCCGTTAGTGGCGGAAACGCCGAAGGTAGCACCGTAGGTGAAGTTGTCAATTACCTGAGAGTTAAGCTCGGTGGTCAGGTTGTTTACACCAGCCCAGGAAACAGTACCCTTGTTCTCGGTATCACCAAAGTTGCCGGTTAAGGTTAAGTCAAAGGCAGGCTTAACGGTCCAGGCATCAAAGGTGTAGGTCTTGTCGAGGGTTACACCTACAGGTACAGAGAACATGTTGAGCTTGTCAGCAGCGTAGTCGGCCTGTACGCCGTCAGCGCTGGCAACGCTGTAGTCATCAATATCAATGTTGGTGAAGCGTAAGCCTGCGTGTGGGGTAACATTGGTGCCGCCCAGAACCATCTGGTACTGACCGGTTACGCCAACAGACAGAGCAGCACTCTTCATGGAGGCAGACAGCTGACCCAGACCGGTATTGCCGGTTACGTCATTGTCAACAGAAGTCCAGGTTACATCGCCAATTACGGCCAGAGGACCAGCCTGGTAAGCAGCATAGCCACCAAAGCCGTAGTAGTCGAAGTCGTTGCTTACGCCTGAGCCAAGACCCTGACCGTCAGCATCACCGGAACCTACGTTGAACATACCACCAACGGTAACACCTGGCATAACAGTGAAGTCAGCACCAAGGGCTACACCGTAGAGGCTGATGTCAGCGCCATAGGTCTTGTTGTCAGCATCAAAGCCATCGGAGTCAGCCTGCTTGTAAACTGGAGTTACCCACAGGGTGTTACCCTCGGTAGCAGCGGCAGTTACAGCAGCACCGGCACCAACGCCCATACGGGCGGCAATGGCCTCATAGCTGGAAGCACCGGCCTTGATAGCGGTCTGAGCCATGCCACCAAAGTCACCCAGACGGGCAGTTACTTCAGCGTCAATGGCAGCACCGATATTGCCGGTAGCGTAGTTCAGGATACCGTTATCAGCGGTGTAGTAGAGGTTCTCACCAACTACGGTGTAGTTGGTCAGACCATTTACCTTCAGACCAGCGTCCTCAAGATCCTTGTCGGTAGCCTCAACAGTGGTCTCACCGTCAACCTTGACAACCTTACCACTCTGTAAAGCAAATCCTACAGCCAGATCGCCAACCAGAACGCCCTTCTCAGCTTCCTCAGTGGCGGCCGGGTTGTGAGCACGCTGACCATAGGTGATCAGAGTCTGGTATACAGGGCCGGAAACGGCACCAAACTGAGCCTGAGCGGCACGGGCGTCAAAGTTGAGCACCAGCTCCTGACCCTGTACCTCACCAGCCTTAAGAACGCCGTTGTACAGACCGTTTACGCTCTCAACGAGCAGGTCCTTGTTCAGGTTTACCTTACCGGCAGCTGCATCAGCAGAACCAAAGAGCTTCATGCCCTTGTGAGCGGCAAAAGCATTACCGGCAATAACAACACGTGAAGTGTCAGTTACGGAAACAGATGCATTTGCATTCTCAAAGGTTACGGCAGCAGTGCCGGCCTTGAGCAGGGCCTGATCCTTAACGGCCAGAACTGAACCATCACCGAGGTACAGGTCAGCGGTGCCGTAACCAGCCTGCTTGGCAGACAGAGTCTTGTCTGTAGCAGTCTTGTCAACAACAACCTTGTTGCCAGAACCGATGGTTACGGACTTGACTACGTAGGCAACAGCGCCCATGCCGTCCTTATCCAGAGAACCGTCAGCATCGAAGTACTTCTGCAGGTCGTTCTTGATAACCTCAGCACTGTCAGTACCCAGAGCAATTACGGAATTGCGCAGGGCATACAGATTACCGTCAACCTTACCAGCAGTACCGGCTACAGTCTCGTCAATCTTTGGAGCAAAGGTATCAATGGCAACCAGAGTGCTGGCAGTACCGAAGTCTGGATCAGCAACGATGGAAGCACCCTTTAACTGAGCGGTCTTGGCAAAGAGGTAACCGGCAGTTGAAGGAACAGCGGCAACGCCATCAGCGGCTGGAGTGCCGGCAGTACCAACTGTAATCTGAGCACCGGACTTACCGGTCAGAGCGGCAGCAGTCAGGGTAGCGCCCTGAGTAATCTCAAGAGCATCACCAGAGGCAGAGCCCAGGGTTACGGCAGCGGCAGTGGTCTTGCCCTTGGTCAGGTCAGTTGAACCGTTGAAGGTAACCTCACCCATGGTGTTGTTACCAGCCAGCTCAGCCTTGGAACCAAAGGTGGAAGCACCGGAAACGGTGACATCACCGGCAGCAGCGAAGTCGCCAGAAGCCTGCAGAGTGCCGTCAACCTTAAGAGCACCAGCTACGGAGGTCTTACCAGCCAGAGTGGCGTTCTTGGTTACGGACAGATCACCGCCAATTACGGACTCACCAGCGCCGAGCTTGAGCTCACCTGCGGATACAGCAGTACCGGACTCAGTGGTCAGGGTCTTGGTCTCGAGCTTGCCACTTACAGCAGCCTTACCGGTGGTAACGATCATGGTGCCAGAAGCGCCCTTTACGTCACCGGCTACATTTACAGTACCAGCCTCACCGGCAGCAATCTGCAGGGAAGTCTCGCCCTTGAGGTCAACCTTACCGATATTACCGGCACCGTTCAGACCGAGCTGACCGAACTGAACCTCAACACCTAAAGCCTTGGTGCCATCGGATACGAAGTTGCCACCGTTAGCCATGGCATTGCTGAATGTAGCATTTCCAGCCATGCATACCTTATTGGTACCGGCATTGGCCTTGATGGAACCGAAGTTACCGCGAATAGCAGAGCTGTCATCAACGTTGGTTACTACAACGTTCTTGAGCTGCTCATTGGTGGTGTCAGCAAAGACGTCAGATACACCGGAGATGTCATCCCACTTGATGCTGGAGGTACCGGAAACGTTGGTAATCTTGTCAGATACACCAGCGATCTGGGCCTCACCAAGGTTGATAACACCGTCAACAAGCTCAGTACCGGACTTGCCAAATACCTTACGCAGGGCAACGAGCTTCTCAGCGGTAAAGACATCGTCCTTACCAAAGGCCATGTTAACGACACCACCCTTATCAACGGTGATGGAGCCATCAACAAAGCTACCGGAATCAACAGTCAGAGCAGTGCCTGCTGCGCCTACCTTGATAGCAGCAACAGCGTCCTTGCCAAAGCTCAGATCACCCTTGTTGGAAACAGTGATGGAGCCGGCGTGCAGCTTTACGCTGTCAGCAGTAGCTGGCTGCTGTGGCTGTGGCTGAGGCTGTGAAGGAGCAGCGGCAGTCTGAGCCTGAGCGGCCTTGCCCTGTACGCTTACAGAACCGGAAACCTTGAGGGTACCGGTACCAGCGGACATATCAAGGGTCTTGAAGGAGGCAGATGCGCCGTTAGCTACGGTGATAGCTGCACCAGAGTTAACTAAGGTATCAGCTGTAAGCTTGGCCCCCTTGGAAACAGTTAAGGTGTCCTTGTTGGTAGTCAGGGTCTTAACGCTCAGGGAAGCACCAGTGAATGGATCATCCTGCTTGGCAGTAGAAGCCAGCTGACCACCAATTACGATGCTGCCACTGTCCAGGGTAACGTCCTGAGAGGAAGCTGCCCAGTTACCGCCAGCAACAATCAGATTACCCTTGCTGGTAGCATCACCAATCTTCAGGGATGAACCAAGCTCGCCAGTTGCATCAGCAGCACCGTCGGCAGAACCGAGGGTTAACTTGCCGCCGGAAACCAGAATGGCAGAAACAGCACCATCACCCTTAGTAGAGGACAGGCTGTTTACAGCAACGAAGTTACCAGCACCGAGCTTGGAGGTGTCAGCATTGGCGCTCTTAAAGGTAAGGACGTCAGCCTGAACGTTACCGTTAGCATTTACGGCAACACCGGCATCAGCGCCAGTGATCAGAAGTTCAGAAGTTACCAGCTTGCCACCGTCACCTACAGCAATACCGCCGTTAGCACCTGCAGCAGCTGCAATCTGGTCCTTAGACAGTTCAACCGCGCCATCAACCAGAACAGAACCACCGCTCTTGATGTCTACCTTAGCACCCTTGTTACCGGAAGTCTTAGGGATAATCAGGCCCTTTAAACCATCAGCAGTAATCTTGATAGTACCGCCATTTGCAGTAACAACAGGAGCTCCTGTCTTACCGTCAGTCTTCTCAACTGTAGCATTGGTAAGATCAATAACAGCCTTTGAGCCAGAAGCAGTTAACTTGGATGCATCGGCATCTGACAGGGTAATCTTGCCGCCACTGATGATCAGTTCGGAGGCTACGTCACCATTGGAGGTTACCTTGAGCTCTTTGGCATTTACAGCGAAGCTTGAGCTGGTGCTGTAGATACCTGCATCAATGGTCATGGCCTCATCTACATTTACATCACCAATGATGGTACCGGAGTCGGCAACAGTCTTACTGGTACCGTCTGCCTGGGCAACTTCCTTGGTGCTCTTAAGGGTAAGGCCCTTCTTTAAGGTAAATGCAGTATTCTCATCTTTGCCTACGAACTCTACGTTCTTAGCGGTAAAGCCGGCAAAACCAACGCCATTTGCCAGATCAGCACCAGCCTTACCGAGGGTCAGCTTTCCAGTAGCGGTTACAGCAACAGAGTCAGCATTCTCAACCTTGCTGGTAACAGCAACGTTTTCGGCTTCAACAGAAGTACCTGCCTGAGCATAAATGCTACCCTTTGTAGCAGCACTCTTAGCAAAGGTTAAAGTGCCGAGATCAAGGGTATCTGAGCCAGTAATGGAGAGAACTGCGTTCTTGGTATCAAGCTTTAATGCACCAACAATTTCAGTCAGCTGGTTGCCTGAGACCTTAAGGGTAAGATTCTTACCAGTATCAGCACCTGAAACTGTAAATGTAGCATCATCAGCACCTGTAAATGCTACCTCATCAGCCATTGAGACAACGCCCTGGCCAGATACCTTTAAGGCACCCTTAACAGTAACGCTACCAGAAGTCATATCAAAGCTGCGGGCTACTTCCTTACCAGCCTCGTCCTTTACACTCTTGCCAGCGTCAAAGAAGCTTACAGTCAGCTCACTGCCTTTGTTAACAGTGATGCTGCCGTCTGACATCTGACCCTTAACCAGGTTCAGTGCAGCTTTTGCGCCCTTGGATCCATCATCCTTGGAGTTAAGGGTAAATGCGCCACCATTAATGTTGAAAGTACCAGCCTTAACAGTAATGTTCTCAACATCATTCTGATCGCTGCTTTCAAGCTTAGCAGTCTGGAGTACACCACCCTTATTAACCGTAATGGAGGTTAAACCGGAAAGAGCTCCCTCTTTGAGGTCTTTGCCTAAAGCAGACTTTGCACCTACAGTGATTGAAGCATCGCCAGCGGCCAGTTCAGCACCACTTCCAACAGTAATGGTGTCAGCCAGCAGAGAGCCAGACTCACCAGAGCCCTTTGCATTGAGTTCAACGGCGCCTTTGAAAACATTTACGTTTTTAAATGTTGCAGAGATAGACTTAGAATTTGCAGCACCGATGGAAATACCCACAGTATTATCTGATGCAGAAGCAATGTTTAAATCATGAGTGCTGGTCAGAGTGGCATTGTTGCCAGTACCTGGCTTAATGTAGTTTGCTGCTGGCTTTCCGCCGGTAATAGTAATATCACCCTTTGGAGCTGGAAGAGCGTTATCGCCAGAAACTGTTAATGACTCCCAGTTTTCAGGACCTTTATCACCACCTGTTCCAGTAATTACAACATTTCCAGCTGGCTTTGAAAGATCTGTAAGAGCATCTGCATTAGCTGCCTGGCCGGCAGTCAGGCCTGCTGTTAACAGGGCGGCGGTGGCGAGGCCCTTGACCCAGGCGTTCTTGTAGATGGCACGGTAATGTGACATCAGGAATTTGATGGCGTTATTAGATAACTTCATTTTGTGTGTGTTTATACTCTTGACCAGACATGTTTCGCTAAGAACAGATAAGGTCAGCTGCATCACCCGTTTGACACCGGCATATATGATGACGGTGCTGCGCAGGTGATGGCGGCTGATTGTTGCTCAGGGATGATGTCTGGACACTGCGGACCACAAGGATAAAGGTTCCGCAGGCGTTTTTCGTTCAGCCCCACCTGTAGTGGAGCACGTTTTTCATCTGTTTTGTCAGGCTTCAGGCTGGACCGACTTTTGAGACCGGTCGGCCTGAGGGGCTGCTGCTGGCTGATTTCTGCTTTACTTTGCCTTTTAGTTGAGTGACTCAGCCGGTTAAGGCTGCGCAATCGATCTATGGACAGTCATACTGCCACCCTGGTGACTGATATGGCTTTCATGAATCACTGCAGCTGTTGCTGCTGATGCAAAGGGCAGATATCTCAAATCGAGGCGGGTAATGACAGTATCATCAGGACAATACTGGTATTGGCATGACCAGGCTGTCCTGAATGTGGTTTTGAGGCCACGGTTTTTACTGTCTGGCAGGTGAAAGGGCACAATGTGCCTGACAGATGCTTTACTTTCACCTTTAGAGCTCTGATACCTCTGGTATCAGAGCTCTGACATTTTCGTCAGTGCATCTTGAGCTGTTGTCTGACAGTGGCGGTCAGAGACATAAGCCTCTGACAGCCCTGCTCGGACATCAGTCTTAATGCAGCTGCATTCTGCAGGCAGCGTGTTACAACCTGCTTGCCTTAGGCTGCACTGCTGAGCTGCACAGAGCCCCACGACAATGAGATTGCCCTGAGTCTCTGATAAGAAAACAACCATGTTCTGACAGGTACAGCAAGAGGGCAGTGCCCTTGTGGCCAGTGGCCATAATAGCTCTGTCTGCAGGACACAATGGTCCTGTAGAATCTTACTGTTATGTCTGATTAAAGTGATGACTTCGACTGAGATAAGAAATGATTAAGCCTGACAGGAAAGAAGTTCTTTGCTTTCTTTCCTGAGGCAAAAGCCTATGGTGTCAGCTTTTGCCCGTGGAATAAGGTACTGAAAGTTGCAGCACAGTCCTCTCCACTGTACGGCACAAGGTCAAAAGGTCTGGATAAACATTTATGACATTTGTCGGAAAGTGCCGTGTTCCTGATTTACAAAGTGCCCCGGCACAGGGCTGTTTTCAGCCTGCATACTCACATGCTAAAGAGAGCAGGCTGTTTCTGAAAAGAAGTGCACAGATCATATACGTTACGGCCAGTAAGCTGCCCTCAATGCAAACCAGAGAACAGCCTGCTTACTGCACAGCATTGCCCCCATCTGCTCTGATAAACCGGAGGTTCATTCAGTGCTAAGGGTTAATGCAGCTGTGCAATATCTGACCGGGTAATAGACCCGGCAACAGCACAGCGCCGCAGCACCGGGGCGTCAAGATACAAACAGCCCCTGGTGCGTTATTTTCCCCCGCATTATTGTGCAAAGAAAATTCATATGCAAGACGTTAATCTATATGAGGACAAATAAAATCACACACCTGTTTTGCATGCATGGTGTCAGCAACGTGGAACAATCCTCAAAAAATTCAGATCAGCAGCCCCATCCTAGTTACTATGTTCCACGGTCATTTTTTCTTCAGAAATTTTCATCACCACGCCCTAGCATCACCATGTCCAATAACGTCCTGTCCCTCTTTACAACCCCCAAAACCCTCTTACCAATACCATTGGTATCCCTTTTGACTAAATTTCTGTCTACTCAGCAGAGCATGCGTGCTCGATTTAACTTGTATGACAAGTCAAACTGGTCCATGAGCAATGCACACAAAGCCGCACCCCATAACGGCTCCTGTGATTGCACAGCCATTACCAGCCCTGACCAGGAGCTGGGGCAGCTGTCATCAAGATCATGACATTGGCAGTTGACTCCCCAGCATGGCTATAAATGCCGTGGCAGGGATGGCTATCCCCTCAGAAGCCATGATGTAAATCGATTAGAGCTGGAGGTATGTGCTTGCTGACTGCCATCACTACTCTATGGTTCAACCCCTGGCTCCATGACCTCTCAGTTTCTGTGACTGATGCCGCCCAACCTGTGCTGACTGACCTGATTCACTGGTCATCTGCTTTATGGGCTGTAGCCAAACAGGCCTGCGGCGGCGGCGCAGCTGTGTTGCTCCGTGGCTGCACAAAGTCTGGCTCATAGCTCTGCCTGTCATGATGCTACGGTGAGGCATGGGTACTTTTTGAGGCAGAGCGAGAAATGAAACGGTACTTTTAAATGCGACTTTTTGAGGTCAATGCTGCGGATGGGTGGTTTAGCTTCCTGGTAATGGACAGCCTGAAAACGAGCTTTTGTTCAATTATGGCGGTAAACCAGGACTTTTGGAGCTCAAAAGGCACTGCCTGTCGGGATCATTGGGTGATTTTGCCTTTCTTTATTGCGATATTGTGAGCCATGTTACGGTTACGCATTACCGGATCTGTTACTATTACAGGAAATAATTGTCCAGTATTCTAAAGCAGCGTCTGAAGGCAACTTCGGGTCCTGCTTTTTTAATTTATGGGCCCCGCATTTCTAAGCCCCTCTCAAATGGCCCTTGCACCTGCAAGGCCGCCCACTTCAGATCCTGTCTTTATTCCCGCTTTCTCTGATCCAGTCCCTGACTGATCCTGCTGCCCGGCACCTGAACTCCCTGAAGTCCGGCTCCTTATCTCTGCTCTCATCCTGCCCCTGCCTTAAGAATCTGCAGCTTCATGGTCATGATGATGCTCTTCTTCATGGTAATGTTGATGCTATTGCCCATGCTCAAGCACCTGCAAGCCAGATAATGGCTTCCCTACTGTCCTTATAATCTCCCGGTTCATGCAGCAGTCTAAAATCGCCACATGGCTGCCTTTTCCGGCTTACCAGCTTTGCCTGGACTAAATCTCCTCACAGTAAAGCAAAGCCCCACGAGTGCAAAGCGAAGCGTAACGAGCTGTACTGTACCGTACCAGCGCAGATCCGTATCAGCCTGTGCCGTATCTGCCTGTGCAGTTCCAGCCAGAGCTGGAGCAGTCAGGCACACCTGACGAGAGCCGAAGCTTCCAGACTTTCCCAGACGCGCAGAGAGCAACTGTCCCATACATGCTGTCGCACCAGCATTACCGCTAAAACTTAGCAGGACTGGACCGTCCCGTGGCACTACCCCCATGCTTCCCCATGACAGCTGGTACTTAACTCCAGGATCCAGCTGTCCGCTGCAGGGGCAGCTGTGCAGCAGTAAAGGAGTTTTGCCTTACTGATGACTGTGGGGGCAAAGGTGTCCGTCTTATGATCCCCATGCCTCTATACATCGCAGCCAGATTCATCACCTGAACACCTGACTGCGGTCCGTAGCCCCCCAGAGAGGCTAATACCTCTCTGCAGTTGTGTATTTCTTAAACTCAGTCAATGCATGTGACTATTCGTGCTTTCAACCCCTCACGCAGTCATTCCGTAAGTACCGTTATGGCCTCAATGATTCCTCAGCTCATTGCTTAATTGGCTCTACGACTCAACGATTAAAGGACTCAACGACTCATTGTCCCATTGATTCACCCCATCTCATTCCATTCCAATCCATTTCAAGCCTGCTTTCAACCCAATCACTCCCCGGGTCGACCAGCGATTCTTTCCACTCTATCAACTCCTGAACTTTTTCAACCAGGCAAACTAATTCCCACCATTCACCCCACTCAACTCAGTGAGCTCAATTCACCCCATTCTCACGTCACGCCATGCCAGCCCATCCCTTGCTACGCCATCAATAGTATTCTAAATTACTTTGTAAAGCATAAGGCGCATTACCAAGGTGATGCTCTGTCTGGGATCAAGTCCTTTTGCTGGGAACAGATATGACAGGGCCGGGCCTGCTTCTGGCAGGTCCGGCCCTGGTGATCAGTGATTTTGTCATGTCAGGTAATGGCTATGGCCATTACCATGGCCACAGGAGCATTTGAAGCCATTGAAACTCATAGACCACCCTGCGTCAGCATGGAGGACACAGGTCATGGCAATACCAGCCTCTGACGTGTAGCCCGTCTCATGCCACTGCTCAGGTCAGTGCCTGATCCCATACCCATGCCTGTGGCTCTGTCTGTAGCTGTGGCGGTGGCGGTGGCGGTGACAGTCCATTACTGTTGCCGTGACGGGGCATTGGCAGGGTGCCTCCGGGTTTGCAGCTTTAAGCTGGCAGTGGTGACGTGGCAGCTGCGGCAGCAGCGGCCCCGGTATGGCGCAGCCGGGCTGAAGGTTTGTAATGCCGTGGCCTTGCCCTGGGTGGGCTTTGCTGGGCCTGGCTGGGCAGTGCCGGCCTTTGGCTTTTGCTTTGGCTATGGATTTGGCGGTTGCCTGGCTGCCGGGATGCCTGGTTGTGTGCCGGGGTCAGGTTGACGGGAACTCGAAGTTGAGGTCCTCGGCGGCCATTTCGTTGCTGTACGGGTGGAAGCTGCGGATTCCGGCATCGACCAGCTCCATTTCCTCGGTGACCTTGTGCACGGCTCCCATCACACGGAAAGGATCCCAGAGCAGGAAGTCAATAAAGAGATACTCATGGCTCAGGGCAATGCCGGTGCTGGCAAATGAAGAGCGGCCACATTCGGTCTTGAGACGGCCTATGTACTCCTCACGGAAGCACAGACAACGCTGCTTGAGCTCATCAAGCCTGTCCTCCCTGATGCGGTTGTCCTCACCTATGAAGTGCTCATCGAGGCCAACGAGATTGCACATAGGTATGGTGGCATAGCATGGCAGTATGCCCCACTCATAGCATGACATGGTGGCACTCTGGTCAAACTCGGTCATGAAGTCCTCGAGCTCGTAACAGGTAGTTACAGTCCAGAAGGCCTCCAGACGCAGGGCAATGCTCTCTTCAATGGCATTGGCTTCTTCGCTTTGAGGGACTGGTTCACGCTCATAAAGTATGTCAGAGAAGAAGTCGAGCTTGTTATTTGCCCAGTACTCCTCAAAATTAACTCCCTGTACCGGCAGACCACGCTCCATCATGAAGTCATTGAGTCTGGTAAGCGGAATACATACATAGTGAGGTAAAGAGCCTTCAGAATTGTTGCCAGCCGATGCCAGAGCTGCGAGCTGGGCTGCAACATCAGCCGGTAACGGGTTCTTGGGAGCAGTGCCGTCCTGAACTCCCTGGAATAAATCCATGGCAGCCTTGACGGCATCGGCTGCTGCGGCTGCTGAGACAGCGGCGTCGGCTGAGGCATCGGCAGCATTGGCTGCAGCACCACCAGGCACTGAACCTGAGTCGGTGGCAGAGCCCTTACTCTTATCTGTACCTCCAGCTGCGACTTTTCCGGCAGCTGAGCTATTGCCATTACCATTGCTGTTGCCGGAGGCTTTGCCGGTCTTACCGTCTGAGCCCCTGGCATGTGAACCGGAAATAGCCTCCAGAGAAGTGCCTGCAATCATGGCTGTTGCAGCGACCAGTAAAGTGGCGTCCACACCGGCAGCCTCCAGGGCGGCCTTGTTATCGTTCAGTGCTTCTACTGCTGCTACAGCGGCACTGGATGGTTGTGAACCTGTATACTTGCCCACCCCGGCTGACTTGTCCTTACTACCGGAGGTGCCGGCTGCAGCAACAGCTGAGGCATGGGCATCAGACGTGGCAGTGGCATCCTGTCCTGCATGTGTGTCGTCAGTGCTGGCGTTGCCACACGAAGCCGCAGTACCTGAGTTGCCGGATTTATCGCAGCTGTCTGAGGCGCCTGCAGAGCCTTGATGGAGGGCACTCTGGTTGCGGTCAGTCTCATTGACGTCAGTGCTGGCAGTGGCACTGTCTGATGCGCTGCTGCCTGCACTTTCAATCTCACAGCTGCCCACCGGCAATGGTGAGTCACGACCCTCATCGGCTTTAGAACGTCCGGCATCATCCTCAGCAGTTTGCAGCCCCTGTGATGGAGACATCAGACCATTGATAAAAGCCTCCATACTGTCAGCAGCGCTGCCTGAGGTATGGGCTGTGGAGCTCCATGACCCTGAGCCAGTGCCTGCCCCAGGTGCTGACACTGCGGCTGAGACAGAGGCAGCTGACCCTGCGGATGAGGATGATGGGGCAGAGGCTGCTGATAAAGGCAATGAACCGGCCTGCGGTACTGAGCCAGAGACTGAAGCAGCCGCTGCAGAGCTGCTCTTAGGCTGCAGCGCGGCTGTGGAGCTGGTGCCGGATGACGCTGCCGGGCTGCGACCAGCCAAGTCAGGGGCTGGGGCAGCAGCCTGGGCAGCGGCAGCTGCAGCTGCGGCCTCGTTTTTCTGAGTCTTGGCCTGCAGCTCAGCATCGAGCTGGGCACTAAGCTCTTCCATAAGACTGTCATAGTCGTGAAACGAAGCATTGCGGCCATGATCTGAACTGCGGTCATTACCATGCCTGTCATGACGCTTACCGCTTTTGTTCCTGTCGGTGCTTTTGCTCTTGTCTGTACCCTTGCCTGATCCGCTGGAGACCTGGTCCATGCCTGTACCCATGGCGCTGGCACCAGTTCTGGAGCTGGAGGAGGTTGCAGACTTACTGCCCGATGTGCCCTGGTCTCCAGAGATGCTGATGCTGCTCTGTGAGCCTGTCTCACTGCTCTTATCATCGCTGTCATCTGACCAGAAAGAGGCTCTATGGGAATTGATATAGAGACTGGACCATGGGCGGCTCTTATGCAGCTGTTGCTCACGGGACCTGTCATTTGCCTGTGACTTTGCGGTTGCAGCAGAGCCGGCACTTGCATTAGCTCCATTTTTGTTTTTGGCTCTCTCAGCATTGGCCTTCATCATGGCAGCAATTCTGGCCTGATCATGAGTCATTGGCAGGGCAGTATCTGTAGGTGAAGATGGAGGAGCAGACATTGGATTTGAGCCCAGCCGGTCCGTATTTCTCGATTTGGATGCAGATTTGGACGTGGATCTGTTCTTGAACCTGTTGGTGGAACTGTAGCTGGACTGGGCCCTGCTCAGGACACTGGATGGACCGCTGGCAAAGGCATTGGTCGGGCTGCTGGCAAAGGCACTGGACTGGCTGCTGATAAAGGCGCTGGACAGGCCTCTTCCCATAGAGCTGGACTGATTCAGGCTCAGCGATCCGGTCCGGGTTCTGCCAGAAGAGTTCGACTGGTTTCTTGCCACGGCACGGGACAGCGAGTGTGACTTTACAGGACTCTTAGACAGAGAACTGGCCAGTGAATACGGTGAAGAGCGTCCCTGCGACAGAGTTCTTGACAGTGAATAGGAGCTGGAGTGGCCATAGCCCATAGACCTGTTCATTGAATGGGTCTTACTGTAGCCTGATGCCAGAGCTCTTGACAGAGATGTAGACTGAGACTGGCTCTGTGCCATAACCATGGCCAGAGATTGCGGCTGGGACTGAGCTCTGACCTGCTCCTGAGCAAAATCCGAGGTCAGGGCATTTAGAAGTGGATTACCAACAATGGTGGTCTCATGACAGTATGATTTGCCGGTATGAGTGCTCTTAGAGTCTGGTTTGCTTAAGTCTGACAGGGCATTTTCAGCAAGACAGCTGCGCAGCAGCTCTGCTGCCGCATCGCTGTCGCCTGAGGCGACAGCAGCTGCGGCGGCACGCTCAAGGCGGACAAACTTTTCATACTGGTCAATGATTTTGTCCAGACCGGCTCTGTCTGCATCGTCAAGTACTGAGATTTCATCAAAGTACATATTGCAGCCCAGCTCTCCACAGTTGTGGTACAGCAGCTGCTCGAGCACGCGGGCACGCAGCAAATCGTTACAGCCACTCAGTCGTGGGCTGTAGAGCATGATCTGATAGTTAACTACGGTGCCGCCAGTGGCACGGGCCTTATCCTCATGCCTCAGGTCAATGTAGACCATGACATCCTCGGCAGTGACTCTCAGGCCACCAAGGGAGCACTCCCAGGTAGTATCACAGGGAATGCCCAGAGTACATACCAGATAATTTTCATGGCGCAGCAGATGCTGAGCGGCCCTGACCAGATAACGCAGGGCATGCAGGCGGCTCAGATGAGGCCCAGCCGGAAAGATAAGCTCAAACCTGGGCTCACCTGGGCCCTTAAAAGGCAGGAAGCGCAGGGAGAATTTCTGACCGGGCAAGGCATTGCCAAGGTGCAGCTTAATCTGCTCCAGAGCCTCACGATAACGGCTCTGATAATCGTGCAGAGCAATGGAAGCACCACGGCTGCCCTCATGACAGGCATGGTAAAGACGGTCAGAGTAAATGGAAAGTACAGGAATGAGGCTGTCAAAGGCTGTCCAGAAATCTTTGACGCGACGGACAAAGCTTCTGTTGAACAGAGGCAGGGTCAAAAAGGCCTGACAGTTGTTAAGGCGGTTTTCCACCACCTTGCGCTGACTGCGGATAAGCTCATCTTTAAAGCTTGCAGTCATGGCCAGGAATTCATTGAAATGACGGAAAGCACGGGCATAGTTGCAGATTTCATGCAGACACATGCCCATGTAGAAATGCCATTGAGGATAGGTGTTAAGAGAACTGCGCTCCAGAGGAATCAAAAAGGCAGCTCCAGCCTTGAAATACAGAGACTGCACTGAGCCCAGATGATAGTATGCTGCTGCAAGCAGCATGATTTCACTGTCATCAAGGTTATAACGGTCAATAAGCTGGGCTTTCTGCACCAGACTTACATAATCGCGCTGCTCATAAAGCTCAATCAGCTCATCGTGCAGTTTGACATCAATCATTCCTGTACTCTCCATTAATGGAACTGTACAGATCATACCAGCACACCGCCCCAAAGTCGCGGCACAGGCCTAAAGTCCCGGCACCGTCCCAATGTCCGTGCACAGCCACCACCCACCACAACCATGCCCCGTCCCAATGTCCCGGCACAGCCCCACCACAACCAGGCACCGCCCCAATGTCACGGCACAGCCACCACCCACCACAACCATACCCTAGAGCCCAGATCACCAAAGCAGGCAGAGCTGCAGGTTCAGTAAAAAGTCCAGGCATACGTGATGCTGACTGCCAGTCCCACTGTGCAGTACTGCGCAGCACAGAGGCGAGCTGTGTTCAGTGACCCAGACCCGGCTGCCCGCACAGCAGCCAGATAAAGGCTCAGAAGATGGCCGCTGAGCTTCGTTGCAGAGATGTCAGCGGCGGTGCCGGAGGCTTGCCAGAGACAGAGCCATGGTCAGTTTTTCTGCATGACAGCCATTGATGACGATGCCCGTGACAGTGAGCTGTCACGGGCATCGGGGTCATGGACCAGCTGGTCGAGCCATTGACCTGAACTTATGGAGTCGGCCGGTCCAGTCTGCTGCCTGCAGGATGTCGGGTCCTGGCCGCTTGTCAGGCTGCTGCCTGCGACATTGTGGCAGGCGACCTGGAGCATCAGGTTTTAGGCTGCGTCAGCAGGTGCAGCAGGTCATGGAGGCGCGGTAGCCGCTGCGGGCAAACCAGCAGCTCAGATCCCAGGTGATGGTGTGCAGATTGTCATCAGGCAGTCCCCATTTGGCAAGCAGCTGTCTGTTGAGCTCAACAAGCTCTGCATCTTCCCTGAGTATGGCATTGAGCTCATCAAAGAAAGCATAGACAGCTGCCAGATCGGCACCACGGGAGCTGGAGGTCATACGCAAATTACTGCCCAGCCATGCGGCAAAATCTGAGGCATGCTCCTGCTGGTAGAGGTAGTACTTTGACGGATAGCGCAGGAAGAGCCATGCAGTAAAGCTCTGGCTTTCCTTATAGTGCAGTACCCAGTTAGGGTTATCTACAGCAAAGTGGCTGAGCAGCCGGTCAAGGCAGTTCTTGAAATTATCAATACGCTCAGCAAGAGGCTGGCTTTCATCATAAAGCACGGTAAAAGCCTCAACAGTACGCTCCCTGTTCATGCGGGCCATACAGGAAATCATGCCACTTGGGAATGACTTGTCAGCCGGCAGCAGACGATCGGCACTGGCAGTGGCCTTGTCGTACATGCCCACAAAATCATCACTGCTCAGGTCCCAGTTCTCAGTAAATTCCTTAAGAGCCTGCAGCTTGTGGCTCTCCGAGCCCCACCACTCATTAAAACCTTTCTTATAGGCGGCAACCAGATCGGCCACAACTCTCTTATTAATCATATCCCCTCCGTTAGAACAATCATCGCAGGCAGGCACACCAGGTTCCCGCCCCAGTATTCGCAGCTCCGCCGCCTGCTCACCAGCCCCATGCCACAAAACCAGAATGCCACAACACTGCAGCAGCGCAGCAGCTCAACAGCTCAGCAACACCGCAGCACAGCACGCCGCGCTGCCAGCAGTACGGCATATCACAGTGCCAGCATGCATGCCTGAATGCCTGCCTGCATGCCTGCATGCCAGCTTGCACAACGTCCCTGTAAAAGCGTGACCGCGCAGCTGCGGCTTGCAGACAGGCGAGCTCTTATGAGCGTGTGATTGCCTGGCCGCACTCAGTCCCGGCTGCACGCTCACAGGCCTGTTTGAGGTGTGACTGTATGTAAGCATACGGCCCTGTCAAACAGCTGGAGCGTCGAGTCTGCATGCATGCTGACAGCAACGAAAAACAGCCAGAGCCAGTGCAGGGCAAGATCAGCAAGGCAAAATGACCGCAAAGGCTCAGAACGCAGCCCTGCCCGGCAAGCAGTAAGTCCTTACAGCCTTACGGCTGCAAGATCTGCATGGTCAGCCCCTGAGCCTCAGACCAGCTCTGCAGCTGTGTGCCAAAACAGCCGGCTCAGCAGCCACCAGCACCCCTCAGACTCCCAGAAAAGCCCGCCATGCCAGAGCAAGCCACCCTTGCAAGGCATGGAATGGCGTGGATCTGACCTGGCCGAACCAGGTAAGCTCTGGTGAGATGCCGGGACAACAGGGCTGGGCCACAGTCATGGTTCTTTGCAATGGGCGGCCACCTGTCATGAGCCAGCCCCAGAGACATACTCAGAGTCAGAACAAGAGCCATGGCTATGCCTATGGCCATGGCTATGGGCATAGCAGGCCAGCACAAGACGTGGCAGACTGCCAGAGCCATCACATGTCCGGGCAGGCATAAAGGGCAGACTTTAGCCTGATCTCATCACAGGACAGTCCCTGCGACCATGACCTACAGCTGCCAGTAGCATGGTATGCCGTGCCGTGACGTGCATGGCATTGCCTGCAAGGGCATGCTTCGCACGCCAATGTATGGCAGGGCCGCTACAGCCACAGAACAGCCCCGGACCGGCTCGGACCAGATCAGGCATTGAACTGCAGAGCTGTCTGGACTGAGTGCCATCGAATACATGTTAATGATTATATTGGCCCCACTGATATCAGTCAGCAAAATTATCTTCAGCACTGTACCTGCATCACGCTGCCGGGCATAAGCTGCAACAAAAACGCAGCGCTCCTTTTATGAAAAAGGTATTTATAACCACAATGGAGCACCATACAGGCCTTCCTGGGGCACAGGAGCTCCACCCCTGAACTCCGCCTGACCCAGATGGCTCAACATGCCGCCTGGCATCCTGACTTCCAGTCTGCTCTGCATCAGAAAGATGAATAAACTGAAGCAGGTGCTTCCAGCGGATGGACGTCTGCACCAAGATTGAATAACTGATTGAAGGCGGAAACGAAGGCTGAATGTATGGTTCGATTAATGGACAACTGCAGCGATTGATGATGGATGAAGGACTGACTGACTGATTGACAGGCAAGCTGTCTGGCTGTTCAGCTGTTCAGCTGAGAAGAGAGACAGACTCAGTGAATGGACAAACTAACGAACGAATGGATGGATGGGTGGATGGATGGAATGCTGGCTTGATGGTTTGATGCATGGATGAATGGCTTTATGGACAAGTGGAAGGCGGGAAGCACTAATCTGGCTGAGCATTGAGCCACAGAGACTGAGTGTGGTTAAGGTGGCTGCAGGACAGGAGCAAGGGTAAGGGTAAGGGTAAGAAACAGATGCTTCGACTGGTGTTTACAAAGACCGTGTGCCTTCGGGATCTTACCAGTACTGATTTGCCAGGGAGTATGAGAGGTGACTGCCGCCCCAACTGTGCATCCCAAAGCAACTGTCGTTTCTGTACGTATGGCCCACATGGCCAAATATGAGCTGCAGTCCCATGGTGCTGGCATCGACACAGATGCCTGGTCAACTGTGGCATGGCTAGCACTGACATCCTCAATGCTCCTGGTACGCCAGGTCGTCCGCCGCAATGGCAGGTGTCGCCTGCAGAATGCCAGCAGGTATGGCGCTACCTTTGTCTGCAGGCTGGCCGGACAGGCTCAAATTCACGCAGGAAAGCCGCCAGGGCGGCCAATTGCATGTGGAGGCCGGTTGAGAGCTGGTGGGTCGCAGATTTTGAAAGCTGTTTTCTGTTTGGCAGCCGTCCTGTGGTCAAAATCGATGAAATGCTGATGCTGGATATCTGGTCCGGCATAAATGAAAAAGCCCCCTCAAATGACACGGCCGCAGTGGTCGTGAGATTGAGGGGGCTTTTGATTTTGGAGCTGCTCCGCCGGTGCACGGCACTGGCGGAGAGCCTTTTGAGCTTACGCTAATCTAAAATATTTTAGAAAGCGTAACGCAGGTTACCAGTTAAGCTGAACTCGTCAACAGAGCTGGAGGTGGTGTAGCCAAGGCCGGCACCAACGGACAGACGCTCGGACTGAGCACCGAAGCCTACCAGTACACCGTAGCTTACGTTATCGGTGAACTCGGTCTTGGTGCTGACGTCGAAGTTGCCTACGCCATCCCAGTGGATAGAACCATCGAGGCTGTCATCGCCAAAGGAGCCAGTGACATTGAAGTCGATGGAAGGCTGGAAGCTCCACTCCTCAGAGAAGTACTCCTTGGAGATGGTGATACCGGCTGGAATGGTGAACATGGAAGCAGATGAAGTGGTTACGGAACCAACACGGCCGTAATCAGACATTACATCGTAGGAGTCCATATCCAGACGGGTGTAACGTAAGCCAAGGTGAGGAACGATGTCCAGACCATTGACGCTCAGGTTGATCTGACCGGTAACACCCATGCTTAAGTTGGTGGTGTCAAAGCTGGTGTTGAGCTTACCGACTTCGGTAGAAGCCTTAACGTCAGAATCAACTACGCTGTAAGACAGATCACCTACTACAGAGTATGGGCCACTTACGAAGCCGGCATAAGCGCCAAGGCTGAAGTAGTCGAAGTCACCCTCAACACCGGTAGCAGCACCCTGACCGCTTGAGTCGCCCTGACCTGCATTGATGGTTACACCATAACGCAGACCGGAATCCAGGGTGTAATCAGCACCCAGAGCGAAACCGGTTAAGGAAGCGTCAGAACCCCAGGAGATGCCGTCAGCATTGAAGCCGTCGGAATCATGATCCTTGTAGATTGGGGAGAGCCATAAGGCTGTGCCCTGACCATTGTTGGCGTAGGACATCAGCTGGCCCTGCTGGCCCATGCCAAAGCGACCTGCAACAGCCTCGTAGGTGCCAGTACCGGCAATCAGAGCAGCCTCGGCAGAACCGGCAAATACACCCATACGTGCAGCTACGTCAGCTGGACGACCGTTGGTATCAAGAACAACCTTCTCGAGGAACTCATTTCTGGCTACCTTGAAGATCTTCTTAACTTCCTTGTCGTTTTCCTTATAGGTAACAACAACGAAGTCATTCTTGTTAAAGCCCTGCTGAACTACGAGGTTGTTATCCTTATCGAACTTGGCTTCAAAGTCATAGGCCTCACGATCAATCAGGTGCTCCTGAACTACAGCTGGAGCTGCAGGTGCTGCTGCGGCTACAGCCTTGGTACCTGCATCAGGCTTGGAGTCAGGCTTCTCTTCTGGCTTGGCCTCAGGCTTGGCCTCTTCCTGCTGGTAGAAATCTTCCCAGTTCTTGGTCAGAGATGCGTAGCTGATTAAGAAGGTACGCATTGGGGCAGAGGCCTCGGAGAAGGCAGTGTCAACTCGTGAACGGTTTAACTTCAGGGTCTGGCCCTTGGTTACTTCACCGGCCTTGAGGGTGAAGTGCATCAGACCGTTGAGAGACTCAACTTCGATGTCATTCTTACCGGCAACACCCAGCACCTTAACACCGGCATTCTCGCCAATGCCCTTATCGGTAAAGAGCACGATGTCACGGCTGTTGATGAAAGCGGAGCTCTCAAGAACAACCTTACCACCCTCACTGTAGATAGCGGCATCATCCTTGTCGAAGTGAACAGCCTTGCCATCCTTGAGGATGTTCTCATCAATGGCCATGATGGAACCGGCACTCATGTAGAGATCGGAGGCAATCTTCTCAGAACCGCCGCTCCATACAGCAGAGTACTTGGAATCGGCAGCAGCCTTGCCCAGCTCGGCCTCAACATCGCTCTGCTTGTTAACAGCATCCAGTACCAGACGGGAGCCATCCTTAACAGTCAGAACATTGCCCATGTACATGATGGAACCGGCACCCTGAGTCAGGGAGCCACCAATCTGGTAACGGTCAATGAAGTCCATCATACCCAGGACATCAACGTCAACACCAGTAGCCAGAGCAGCGTTCTTACCAACAACTACCTTACCCTCAACAGTACCGGCATTCTTGGCGTCAGTTACCTTGGAACCGAAGTGAGAAACGGCAGCAACGGAGGTTCTGTGACCGTAATCAGGGTCAACAAAGAGGGTACCGCCCTTGAGGTTGAGGTTGTCAATCTCGGCATAGCCGGTAGCGCTGCTGCGCTTGTTGTCGCCCTCAGAAATAGAGTCGTTACCAACATATAAGGTAGAGGTTGCGCCCTTAAGGTCGACCTCAGTAGCAGTCAGGAAGCCGCCGGCAACATAACCGTCAGCATTCAGGCTTAACAGACCCTTGGTGATATTGGCCTCACCGGCAAAGGTTACATCCTTGGCAGCGGTGAAAGTACCGCCTACTACGGTCTTGCCACCGAAAGTGGTCTTACCGGCCAGGTCAACATTGCCCTTAACCTCAACCTCACCGGACAGGACAGATTCCTTGTCAGCATTGGTCAGCTGAAGGTTCTTGCCAACAGTCAGCTTGGTAGGCTCCTTGGCATTCATGCTCAGATAGCCAACCTTAACACCATCGGCAACCTCGGTAATACCGCTGTTAAGGGTTACCTTGGCAGTGTCGCCACCGGAAATGTTCTTCAGAGCGGTGGTGTTGCCAGCCTTGCCGTCAACAATCAGGGTAGCCAGGTCATCAAGCTTAACTGCACCGGCCTTACCGCCGTTTGCCAGGGTCATGGTACCAACCTTGGCAACGTCAATACCCAGCAGAGCACCGCCGGAACCGACTACGAAGTACTTCTCTTCACCGACCTGAGTGGCATTGTTTAAGGAAGCATTCTCAGCAAACTTGATGCTGCCGCTGGTCTTGGTCAGATCCTCAGCAGAGCCCCAGTTACCGTAGATAGTCTCGCCATTAACATCAGTCAGCTTGGCGTTGAGCAGGCCGTCATTGGTATAGTTTGGCAGGTAGTTGCCAAAATCCTTGGCATCATTCCAGGAAACAGTACCCTTGTCAGTTGGAGCCAGGCCGTCAAAGACTACCTTGCCCAGATTTACAGTACCGTTAAGGGAGGACTTCTCACCAAACAGACCGGTGGTCAGCTTGCTGATAGCTTCCTTGGTAATGACAGTACCTTCCTTGAAGACGCTCAGGTTTACGGTAGAACCGGCCTGAGAAACCAGAGCACCACCGGAGGCAAAGGCATCGGTCTTAACATCAAAGGAGGTAATCTTGCCATTGGACTCAGTAGCATTCAGAGCCTTGGTAATAGCATCACCGGACTCAAAGGTTAAGGAAGCACCCTGATTTACCTTGATGGAGTCATTGCTCAGCTTGATACCATAAGTATCAGTGGTTGGTGGGTTAGCACCAGTATCACCAGCCTTGAAGCTGCCCTTAATAGTCAGGCTGCCATCAACCTCAATCTTCTTGGTGTCTGCAACAGTGAGCTGAGTAGCCTTTACAGAGGAGCCGGACTTGATGCTGACAGTGCCATCTACAACATTGAGGTTGGAGGCAGACATGGAAGCAGTCAGGACGTTACCGTTCTTGTCCTTGATGGTGTCAGCATTACCAACAGTCAGAGCACCGCCGGAAACTGTTAACTCACCGGAAACATTCCAGTTGCCATACTGAACATTCATGGCAGAGGCACCGCTCAGCGTTACGGCCTGGCCAACAGTACCGCCTGAGGATAAACCTTTGTAGGCAACCTTGTCAGTAACAGAGGTATCTACCTCGTAAGTGCCCAGATTCAGAACAGAGTTGGCACCGGAGAATACAAAGCCCTTCTTGGCATTGGTAGACATGTCACCCAGGGTGGTGTAAGCGCCAGACTTTACGATAAGGGTCTTGGTTTCATCAGCAGCATCAGTCTCTGACAGGTTCATGGTCAGAGTACCGGCCTGGATCTTACCGTTCTGGCCAAGATCGAGACCATCAGCTGCGCTAACACTCTCAATGGTAAGGCCTTCAACTGCATTTAAAGTACCGTTGGTAAATACCATACCGGTCTTTGCAGTACCTACAGTCTTTAATAGCTTGTCAGATTTAACAGTGGCTTCGCCGGTCAGGGTAACCTTACCACCAGTATCAACAGTAAAGATAGAGCCTGAATTCTCGTTACTCAGGAGCTCAGCAAACTTCTCGCCCTTGATCTTCAGCTCTGAGCCTAAGCCGTTAGCCTTGAAGTTGAAGTTCTTGTTATTGGTATTTGGAGCTGTAGCCGCATCAGTTGCGGTAATAGTGGCTTCGCTCAGATCGAGAGTAGAACCAGAACCGGAAACAGTTATTGCACCGTTTGCAGTTCCAAGATCAATAGTCAGATTGGTCAGCTTCAGGCTGGACTGGTCAGCAAGAGTACCACCAAGACCGGTGTTCTGAACCTTGATGGTACCGCCCTTTACAGTGTGAGTGCCGCCAGCAGTGTACTTACCACCATCTACAATGATAGAGCCACCTGAGATAAGTGCATTACCCTCAATTTTGCCTTCACCGGCTACGACCTTGGTCTTGCCTTCCACTTCCTTGGTGGTCAGGCTGCGCAGGGTGACGTTGTCAGCCAGAGTCAGAGTGCCGCCGCTGGCCTCCATCTTGAGGTTTACAGCCTCAGCACCGGAGAAGCCAAAAGTAGCTGTACCGCTGTAGTTGCTGCCACCAAGAGTCAGGGTGTCAGAAGCCTTAAGAACGAGCTTGTCGTTGAGGTCAGAGCCCATGTTCTTGGAGACCACAATGTTCTTAGCGTGAATTTCTGACTTTCCAGATACATTGACTTTTCCTGCAGCAGCAGTTGCCTGAGAAGCCACACCAGCGACATTAAGACTTACTGTTGTGCCACTTACGTTGTTGCTGCCAGCAGCTACATCAACAGTAACATCATCGATGATCTTGAGTGCAGAGTCAGCCTTTAAGTCAATTGCGCCTGCAACACCACCCTTTCCACTGAGGAAATCAGTTAATACAGTTGCATCAGTGTGAATCTCAGAAAGGCTCTGTGGGGTGCTGGTACCGCCATTAGCAGCAGTACCTGAAACGTTAATTAAACCGCCCTTGCCTGAACCAGTGCTGGTTAAGGTCACACCCTTATCAAACTTTACGATAGAGCCGAACTTGTTGTTTGAAGCGATGTTAAGAATACCGCCAGAGGTTGCATCAGCCTTTAAGTCAATGGTAGAACCGGACTTGAAATGCAGTACACCACGGTTGTCGGCAGCCTTACCAGCCAGAGAAATGGAATCAGTAGCATTGCCACTGACAGTGATATCCAGCTTCTGAGCAGAGCCGCTGGTGTCCTTTTCCAGGTACATTGGGGCCTGCAGACCTGAGCCTGAACCGGCAAACACAATCTTACCGCCATCAGACAGAATGCTCTTACCTACCATAGCACCGGACTTACCGATGGTAATGGTTGCGCCGTTCTTCAGGTCGTAGACTGTCTTGGTTGCATCACCGAGTGTTGAGGTGTGGTCGCCAGATACGGTTAACTTGGCCTTATCAGAGGACATGCTTATGGTTTCAGCAACAATCTTTGCTTCTTTGCTGTTATTACCAGATACGGTCACAGCACCGTTCTGAATATCAAGTTTCTTCAGGCTTAAAGTAGCTCCCTCGTTGGTGCTTGTCTTAATTTGGAGAGTGGTGTTTTCACCGTTTACCAGAAAGGTAGCGTTGCTTAATGAAACTGAAACCGGCTTTGAAGCCTGAGCAGCAGGTCCTTTAATTACGTTATCACCTGAAGCAATAGTGAGGGTAAATGTATTGGTATTGCTGACATCACCAGAAACGTTTAACTGATCAGCAGCCTTATCGATGGTGGTGTCCTTGTTTAAGGTAGCAAGATCCGGGGGAGCAGCCTGGGCCTGGCCGACGGCCAGAGCGGTGGTGAGGATAGTGGCGGTAGCAATGCCTTTGATGTAGGCGCTCTTGAAAATGGCGCGGTACTGAGCCATCAGGAACTTGATGGCATTATTGGTCTGCTTCATAAAAATCAGTTTCTATAAATAAGAGATTAACAAAGGTGTAGTCTACCTAATCCACTTCCGCTGCAGCTTCCTGCTGCCCGGTCCGTGTCTCAGGGACCAGTATGCCTCACTGTTACGGCTGTGCGACCCTCTGTCGCCTGCGGCCTGGGAGGCTGTGGGCTGCTGTTGCAGCCTTATGAAACCGTTATCACCAGATGTGATGAAAAGGCGAATTTTCCTGTCCGCTCAGACTGTGCTGCACCTGACGTCATTACCTTTTTCTGTACATATAACCTGATTACACTGGCCATTTGCAGGTCAGTGCTTGGCGGGCTGTCTGATGTACATGGTGAAGAGGCTGGACTGCTGTTTGCCCTGTGCGCAGCTTGCGCCACATGCAAACAGTGGAATGGTGAGCTTTCTGACCTTCGGGCCTGCATTATCAGGCTTGTCGGTCTGCTGAGATCTGTCTGCCGTTGTCAGCGTTTTCATCTGTATGCTGAGGGCAGTTTTCGTGCGGACTTCCTGAATCACTTTTGAGCTTTGAGCCCAGTGCTGTCTTAATGACCGGTAACTTTATCCGGAAGAGTACAAGGAGCACGATTTCAGGAAACGTTTTTCATCATACCCAAAAGTTGCATGCCCCCGTATAAACAGGTCTTATGAAGTCCGGTCTTACGTGAGTGCAAAACTTTTGCGCCGCCCTGATAACAGGCAGGCGTTCAGGTAACACAATCTGTAAATTTTACCATTTATACAATGCTATAACCATAAATAATTTAAGAAATTACAGAACTTTTTCAACTTTCCTAAGTCACGCTGTTCCTGACCTTGTTTGACCTCCGCTAAAATCTGATAAATATCGTATTCTTTATATTACTGTCCTGCTATTTCTGCATATCTAGATTATAGATATATAGTTTTACATCTATTCAATGTAAACGTATTTACACCCTGTTTACGTTTTTCGGCCAAAAACTAACATACAAACGATTTCTGTCAGTTAACGTCCACCTGCCAGAACTTCCTGGAGCTTAAGGCCCAATTCGCAACCCTGCCTGCCACCCTGTTTGCATCACTAAATTAGATATATATATGCGTCTGGCCACACATCCCTCTTTTGCCTTTTGGTATATGGTCTCTGACAGTCAGTCTGCAGCAGGAAGTGGCACACTGCCGGTGTCCGCCCATTACGGCCATCTTCACTCCATGGAGAAGCCCTGATTGCATAGCCAGGTCACATAAGAGAACTCTATCGTTATGCCCATGGCCATTCCTTGTTTAAAATGAGGCTTGCTGTGCCTTGAATGTCCTTTACCCATGGAACTACGCCCAGACTATGGCCTTTGCTCATGGTATTGACCTGGCATTCTGTCCCTGTCCCCGTGGCGCATGAGTTTCTTAATGACTGTGCCGGTTGTTCTGGTCTCATAGACATTGGCTTTGTAGCCGGCCCGGTCCTGCAAAGGTTGAGCATGATGGCCGGGTAGCCGGGGGATGCTGCAGATCACTGTCTTCCTGACTTTCATTCGGCTAAGGGTAATGGGAACATTTGAACATCTGCTGACAGCCAGCATTTAAGGTTCAGTCCGCTTGCTTGCACTGTCTTTGCTCGTGGCTGTTGTGAGATCATACCATGCAGGCTGGGTACTGGCTGGAATAGCCAGACCTGGCCTTTGCTCATTGTGAATTGGGACGTCCGGGGTGAATGCAGCTGGCAGGCTGGGTCTGCCTGGCTGCTGTGTTGTTGTTTTGTTTTTCTTTTGGGGGGTTGCTGTGGCTGCTGGTGATGATATGAATGCTGCCAGACGTGATGGAGATGAGGGCACAGGCGGCCGGGCTTACGAGTATGCTCTGAGTACGCTCGACAACTGCAAGTTTGACCTTGACCATGAGCGCTACGTCCATGAACTGGTGCGTGCCATTACAGCCACAGTTGACCGCGAGGTGCTGCCTGAGGCTTATACCATTGCGCTTACCGGCAGCTGGGGAGCAGGCAAGACTACCATTATCAATACTGCAGTTGAGAGACTGAAGGCTGAGCTTGCACGCAGAAAGGAAAGAAGAGAAAGAGTTTGTGAGATTAGAAAGCACAGCCGGGCTGACAGGGACGGTACTGGAGCCCCACATGTCTTCAGTGTATCAACCTTTGAATGCCTGTGGTTTTCTGATGAAGAGTCCCTCCTGCTGGCCTTTGTATCCCATCTTGCCCATCAGATAAGCCTTATAACTGATGACAGCGACTGTCAAAGCAGTGGTAAATTTAACTCAGTTATGACGCTGCTCCTGGCCATCATAAGCTCTGTCAGGTTAAAAGTAACATTCCCAATCGCAGAACTGAATGCTCATATAGACCCGACAAACATTGCCCAGATGTACCTTAATAAGGGTAAGGTGCATGGCAGTATTGAGCAGCAAATCCAGGAGCTGCGCAAGCTCATGTTTGAACACTGCCGTGAGCATCGTCTGGTCATTATCCTTGATGATCTGGACCGTATGCCTGATGCTGCAGTCATGGCCATGATGCGCATCATCATGACCATGGGGTCTCTGCCGGGCATTATCTTTGTGATGGGCTATGATCGCACCCGGCTGCACCAGGTCATCAACAGAAGCCTTATGGCTGAAAACAACAGGTCCCAGCTGACTCAGGATAATGAAGCTGCCTCTGCCTACCTTGAGAAAATCATCAGGTACAGAATCGACATTATTCCTGCTCCCCAGTCAAGCATTGCCAGTCTGACCATCTCAAACATTTATGATGAAATTGCACCGGGCCGATCCCACGCCATTCTTGACAGCAGAAAGTCCATGCATGTTGGTCAGTCTGTCAGGAGCATGATTACCAGCTTCATCACCACACCACGTCAGTCTTACCGACTTTCAGATTCAGTAGTACTGGCATGGAAAGCAGCAGGAGGATCAGTCAGGCTCGAGCAGGTCATAGTAATGGAACTCCTGCGTCTGCACCGGCCTGAACTGTTCAGCCAGCTGGCTACAGCCATCTTCAGCTATCGATCTGCTGAAGGTGAGGGCAACATGCCCGCCGCACAGATGCTCATGTCAGTGCTGACTGGAGGCAGAGCGTGGCGCTCTTTGAGCGACCGTTTTCACCAGCCTCACCAGCTATGTGCAAACAGCGTACGGCACCAGGACCCAGGGTATGGACCAGGGCAAATGCTTGAGCAGATGCCGCAGCCATCCGGTCATGCTGATCTTAAGTCCTGGGCTGATGTCACTCATGGGGGCTTAACAGGCTCATGGTGTGACGGCGCTGTGGCTGCGGACGACGCATCTGGTAAGCATCCTGCTGTACTGTTTGTGGTCCTGCAGGACGCTCTCCAGACAGCTATGACGCTGCAGCCCTGTCTAATAAGGATATTACTGACCTTACAGCCCAGCTGTTCCCTTACAGGGACCAGTCCAGTGCAGCAGTACTGGACAGTCAGGAGCTGTGGAGCTGTCTGAGCGTACTTTTTGAAAAAAGCTCATCCCGTCAGTGTTGCGGTGACAGCTGGGTTCATTTCTTTGATGACTGCACCAGCAATGACATGCTCTTCATTGGCAGTGCCCGACGTTACTTTACCTTTGGTTTTGGTGATAAAAGCTCGGCCAGCATACCTGAGTTTGAGCTGGAGACTGTGCTGCTTCGCAGCTTCAAGGCAATGCGCTACATTGCCAAAAAGCCACTTTACAGCCGTGACAGCATTAACCTGAGTAAAGATAGGCATGGGCAGTTTACAAAATCTTACAGTAACGCATCTGCACAGGGTGATATGGCACAGCTGTCATACTTCAATGACAACAGTCATGCTGCACCATCTCACTGGTATGAAAACTACGAATACAAGGTCAGAGCAAATTCAGTAAACGATGAGCCTTTCCGCCCATACGGCTCAACAGCCAGCACATCCAGCTTTGATAAGCATGCTGCCCAGCCAGCAACTGCGTGGTCAGGTGCAGGAGCATGTCAAGCAGCTGGTGCAGGAGCTGGTTCAGATGGCGTGGGCCAGAGTTCAAGTACAGGTGCTGGCTGGTCGGCAATAGCAGACGGCGGGAGCCAGTTGTCAACCCCATATGAAAGATCAGGTCACTTTACAAAATCACTGCGCATCAGACATATGCAGCCTGCTGTAATGGCCCAGATTTACACTGCATTCAGGGACTTCTTTGCTCAGCGGAGCAAGCACTCTGATGTTTGGGGCAATGCGCACAGTCTGTTTGCCACCCTGGGCTCATTAATGAATGCCGCCAGTCCTGCCGAAAGCCATTATCTGCTCGGCAATACCCTGTCTCTTACCTACGACACTCTGTCCCTTGCTTCATGGGAATGCATGCGCCCGGCACGCAGCCGCACTGAACTGCAGAAAAGACTTAACTCATTTGAGATGACAGCACGTGGCCTGCTCTGCCCATGGATGCTTACCAGACTTGCAGACATGACATGCAGACTGTCCGGGGCGAATGACTCCACCAAAACATCAGGCAATGGCTCTCTGTTGCTCGAGGACCTCAAGCCACTCTCTGACAACAGGACGCTTTACAAAGCAGTATCTAAAGAGCAAACAGACTGTACCCTATGTCAGGCGGCTGGTTCCAGCGGCCCTGCAGGCTCCACATGGTCCGTAAAGCCAGGCAAAGCAGGCGCAGCTGACGATGCCAGTGAGGCAACTGAGGCAGCACTTGCCTGCGCTGGATCAGTTGCTCCCCAAAGTTCAGCCACTTCCCCAGGTGCATATACCGGGGCCGGTACATGTGCAGACGCCGAGTCTGGCACTGGTTTTTATGCAGGCTTTGCTGCACATTCTGATGCAGATGCTGATGCTGATATCAATACAGCTGATTCCGCTCAAACTGCTGTGTATGGTGGATTTGATGGAAGAGCCGCCAGGCATGCTAATGTCCATGATAAGGACTTTGGTTCAGACCCTCATGACTCACACAGATATGATTCATGCGTACATAGCTCAGACAGCCGTGCTGCTGACGCTTCAGCCTTGAGCGGCACGACTGCAGGCAACTGTGACATGCCCCTGACAGATGCAGGGCTGCCTCAGCCTGATGGTGCAGGGATTAGAGCTTATGGTGCTGGCACTGGTGCGCGTTCAGCTGCTGGTGCTGGTGTCGCTGACGGTGAGCATGCTGACAAGAGCTTTGTGTTCAGCGGATTGCGTACTGACAGTCCTGATAACTTTCCGTGGAAGGAGTGTGCCTTTTCCCAAAAGCTGCAGTCTCGACTTAAGAGCAATATCTTCTATCGCAGCGACGATAACATGTCCTATCTGTCAGCCGGTCTGTGCTTTGACCTGTACCTGACAGCGATAAACGCTCAGATGCACTGGAGCTCTGGTGGCAGCAGTAATTCCCTGTACCGTCTTAACAGTCACTATGGCAACGATGTAGCCAGCTATCAGCTACTTACCGACATGCTCGAGCGTCTGCTGCTTGGCCGCATTATCTGCATGCTCAGAGCGGGCAGCTTCTGGTCATGCCACCGGGCCATTGAGATTGTCACCCTTAGCGACCACCTGATCCGCAACCGCCAGGCCATGCTGTACGCTTTCAAATCAGCCGCCGCATCTGCAGCAACTTCCTCAGCCAGCGCTGAGCACAACATGGACGCGGCTGCAACTCTTGAAAGCGCTGCTGCAGACCATGGTGCTGAGTCTGACCACCAGAATGCTGATTCAAGCGATGGCTCCGGCTTTGACAAGGGTTATGGATCTGACTGTGGGATTGACTGTAGCACTGAACCAGGCAGCGGCGAGCATACTGGATCTGGCACTGGCAGTGGCAGTGGCACAGGAGATGACTATCCCGATGATGCTGACTCAGGTGGCAATGGCATGAACTGCAATGGCGGCCTGCTCAACAGCACTCTGTACTGGCTGTTTCGTGATGAGCTCAGACGTTCACTAAGAGACGCAGTGGATGCTGCCGACCTTGCTCATTCCCGTTGTGAAAACAGCGATCGCTGCAGCAATGGCCAGCTTTCAGCCAAAGAAGCGGCATCGCGTACATCCTATGGCAATGCTTCTGTCCTTGAGGATATGGCAAGAAGTCTGATTATCTTCAGGATGCAGGACTGGAAACCAGCAGGTATGGCCAATTCCTATGTACAGGAAGTAAAGAACTACTGGCAAAAGAGCAATGTCTCAAATACCACTGCATCCTGTGCTGCGGGCTATGCTGCGGGCTCATCGGCAGCCGCCGCAACAGCGTCGGCGTCAATGGCCGCCTCGCTGGCCACTGCATCAGGGTCCGGGGCTGAGTTGGGCTCTGCAGCTGCAGCAGGCCGCGCACCGGGCCCAAATGGCGGCTGCGCTACTAATCCTTTTACTGCCCATGAGATAGAGCTGGGCCTGCATATGATGCCTCTCATAGAGATGATGGACAGATATCCCCCTGAGCTCAGCCCTGTTTTCTGGCTTGAAGATGCTGCCGCACTCAAGAGCAAAGGGCAGTTTAAACAGGCTCTGATAAAAGTGCTGGATCGCCTTACCGCATCAGCAGAAACATCCGTACCATGCAGCTCCATGCAGTCCGTATCTTCATACGGGGCAGCTGCCCACAGCCCTGTTGCTGACTGCCGTGCTGATGCTGCTGCCGATTCCTCACAAAACTCTGAATCTGCAGTTGCCGGTGATGGCCATAAAGGGCAGATCACGGACAGCTCTGCCTCGTCCTGCAATGTAGCCCCTGATGCCAGAACTGTCTGCCAGCAATACGGCACAGTGCAGGGTGCCGGCACCAGCGGTACCAGCGGCACCAGCCATGGTGCTGGCACCAGCGGCAGCAGCCATGGCGCCAGTACTGCACGTGGCTCAGGTACTGGCAGTTGCATGGACATTGGCAGTGACAGCAATCAGGGCAGCTCTTCTGTTACTGCAGGCAGCAGCGGCATCATGGGAGCCCTCCGGTCCCTGTTAAGGCGTCTTTCAGGTCAGGACCAGAGCACTGGCCCGATTCAGCCAGAACCGGCTGCACCGACCTGCACAACTGAACAGCCATCAGACACAGCAACTGAATCAGACAGCCGCTCAGCTGAAATTCAGACTGCTCAGGTGATTGAATGGCTCCTGATGGTAGAGAACCAGCTCAGTGGCTTTGACAGCAATTGCATCATGGACTATCGCCCAGATGAGGTCTCCTGCGAGCAGAGCACTGCCGCCACAGCGGAAGCTGAGGCTGCGCCTGCACCAGCTGACAGCCAATACAGTACTGACAGTGACAGCTCCCGAGCCAGACTCCAGTCTCAAAGCACCTGTCGCGACAGCGCGGCATCTGCCCATGATGGAACTGGTACAGGTGCAGGCAGGAGTGCTCAGGCCCGTAGTGATGGCCGTGGTGGTGATACCGGCTGTGCAGCTGTGGTTGGTGAGTCAGATACCGCAAAGGCCTCAAGCCTGTCATCCTTTGCTCAATATGCCAGCAAATACAGGCTCAAAAACGAAGTTGCTGCCCACCTGTACTGCGCCCAGCCCCTACCATACTGCAGCTCATCCCTTTATGAGCACAGCTACGATGCCAATACGGATACGGCTCTCTTCAGCAATAAGCGCACTGTATCAGCAGATCACATGCATGCACGATCCGCAACTGCCACCTCGGCCGCCTCAGGTATCCTCACAGCTACGGCTGCCTGTAATCTGGTGGATACAGTTACAGCTGGAGCTGATGGCCGCAGAGCCTCCGACACCTCAGCAGCACGCGCTGCTCAGTCAGCCGCAGGGAGCGGCCGGACATCAGGCAACAAATCTGATGCATCCGATACGGCCGCACCAGATGCAGCATCATCTTTAGCATCTGCATTCTCACCTGCATCAGCATCAGCATACGCTCCAATGTCAGCTTCAGACAAATCATCACCGGATGTTGTGGCTGAGGATAAGACTGAGGCTGGCCATGCTACTCACGCTATGGTGGACGACCTGCGATTTACCCATGATAAACCATGCTCTGATGATAAAGCTGTCAGCTATGGCAGCCATGCCCGCAAGGGCAGTCCCGCCTGTCATTGCAGATTGGCCTGCCACGGCAGTATTGCAGGTAATGAATTCAGTATGCGGGGCAGCTCTGCCCCTGATGACAGCTGCAACGGCACACGCGGCACAGTTGGCAGCATAACAGCTGGTGAGCTTGCGGCTGCTCAGGATAAGATTGTGCGCTACCGTCTACGTCGTATCGGTACTTTTGAGCTCCTTGAGCATGAAAGAGACCTTGCTCTCATCCTGCTCAGGGACCTCAAAACTCAATCCTGACCTCCATCGCTCTGCTCACTTGCCGCAGTGCAGCTTGCAGCTGCCGGCAGCTTGTCCTTTCCTGGCCATGCTGTGACGGGCAGCCAGTACTGGGACCTGATCCCACCCGGAGCTGCTCAGATGCGTCTTTGGGGCAAGGCGGCTGCTGGGCAACCGGTGGGCCATGCTGTCAAAGCAGCTCATGCCCGGTCTTTACTTATCGGCAATGGGTTATCTGTGCGATAATGTGGCCCGGTTTTCATTATCCGGCCTGTTCGGTCAAAATTCCCTGCCAGGCAGTCAATCACTGCAGGCAAATCCGGCAGTGATCTCATGATCCTGCTGCTGTTACAGCCTGACCATTGGGCTGTCCGCTGCATGCCAATCATAAAAAGTCATTCACTGTAATGCCACGATCCTGCATCTGGCAGCCCCCTGGGTCCATGAAAGCATGGCTGCGCTAAGCTTCCGCAGATGTAAGGTGTCTGCCAAGTGGCAGCATGAGCAAGGCGGCCACCTTACAGTGACCTGGGCGCTGCGGCCCAGGTGGCTATGTCAGCCGTCGGGCCGTGACATGGTTTCTGAGCCTAGAGGCTGGGGCAGCTGGAGGACGCTGGCTGCAGCCTCGGTGCTGTGATGACTGGCGGACCTTGGCTGCAGCCTCTTGACCGGGGCAGCTGTCGGACGCTGGTAGCTGGCGGACGATGGCTGCAACCTCGAGGGATGTGGCCGGAGCGGGCATGGGTAGTGAAAGTCGTTGAGCGTTTTATGTGGCGGGCAGCTGTCTGTGAAGCTGGCCGTGCCGGATTACTGGTGAGTTTTGTTTTTGTTGTTTCAGGTTAGGAGATTAGCTGTGCCATACCATCTTGAGTTTGAGGCCTGTCCCCTCGAGGCAGTTGTCGGTGCCGGGCGTCCAGAACAGTACCGGAGCTCTTTGCTGCACCGTAAGGCCGCCATCTCTCCTTCCCGCCTGAGCGAAGCCGTAGCCCGTGCTCTGGCTCTGCTGCAGTCACGCCTTGCCAGTCAGGAGCCGTCCCTGCAGATTAATGAGGACAACAGACATTACTGCGCCTCCTTGCAGGATGCCCCTTTATGTGTGGCCGCCCTCAATAACCCTGCATGGCTGATGAGTGGCTCAGGCTCTCACCGCAAGCTGGAGCAGCGCAGTGATGTTTACGGCACTGCCGCATTAATTGCCCTGAACATGGCCAACAGTGCCATGCTGCAGCTGGCTGCTACTGCTCTGAAAACCCACCCGGTTGAACGCTCACTGCAGTATTTCTTTGTGCGCCAGCAGCGTGAGTCCCTGCTGTCTACCTGCAATGCAGCACACGAGACAGTGGATGCTTATAACAGCTGGCTGTCCGAGGCCGGCTACCGCGACTATACCGACGATACTGGCAGCCTCAACCTGTGCGTGCAGCGCAACAATGCCCTCAATGACTACTTTGATTATGTAAAGAACAACTGCAATGAAATTGCAAAGACACTTTACAAACTTTCAGGTGGCAGCTCTGATGGCGCTGGCGCCTCAGGCCGCTCACGCGGCAGCAAGGGCGGCTCTGCCGCCGCTGGCGCAGCTGGCGGAGCTGCGGCCGGCAGGGCAAAGGGCAAGGGTAAGGGATCTGCCGGGGCAGCTGCCGAGGCTGTTTTAAGCCCGGCTGAGGCTGCAGAGGCCGAGGCCATAAAGCAGATGGCTGAACAGGTGCTCACTGAGCTTGAAAGCGGTGCAGCCAAAGTAAAGCTTGGCGGCTATGCCGGTCACTGCACAGCAGCTGTCATGGCTGCGCTGCGTCAGGCCGAAATGCTGGTCAGATACTGTGATGAAGAGGCTGCCTTTATTGAGGGAACAGTCAATGGCGATGATGAACTCTGTGCTGAGTCCCGCAAGAAGATGGCTGCCCTGGTACGCAAGCTCAAGAAAAATGAGTCAGGCCTCTTTGCCCTGGCCATGCAGCTGCCACGCCCTTTTGCCCTGAGCATGACCGACGGTCAGAATGCCCTTGCAATGGTCAGCCAGTCACTTCGTGATGTCATTGCCCAGTTCCGTCCTGTTCCTGTAAACAGCGATGATGTGGTCTCGGCATCCTTTGATGTCATGACCACAGCCCTGTTCTCTGCCCTGCAAAGTGAGGTGCTCAATTCCATGCACCTGATGGGCAAGGGCAATGAAGGCGTCAACCGTATGGTCGACCTCTTTGAAAACAAGGAATACAACCCGGTACTTACTCTGTACCGTCAGCTGCAGCCACGCATTGCCGCCTACGCCAAATCCCATAAGGCCGTACGCACTGCAGCCCATACCCTCAATGAAACTGTAACTGCCCTGTACGCAGCCCAGAGCGACTTTGAGGATATTAAGGCTCAGCACAGCACTGCCGGACGTGAGCTTGAGGAAGCATTACAGGCCGTCAATTGTAAACCATCAGTCACTCTGGACATTGAAGGTGCCGATGGCAGTCCTGCCGGTCACGAGTTTATGGCCGAGCTGCGCCTTATAAAGAATTTGCCGGGCAATGGCGCCCTGCCTGACTCCCGTGGCCCTGAGCATGCTCTGGCTGCCATGGTGGCTGCCTTTGCAGCGGCAGCAGGCGTTCCGGACAACCACACTGAGGGTGAGAGTGTCGACGTAGAAGCTACAGGTGCTGATGCCCGTGCCCAGTACCGTCTTAACAAGGCCGTAGTTGATGGCCGTCTGATTGAGTCAGTGCTCAGCGACGGTATGGTCAATGGTGCCCCTTATCTATATCCTCATGCCGGCAGTGAAGACAGCGACCCGGTTGAGGACTACCAGCTCTCTGTGAGCTATATGTACACCCTGTACATGGCCCGCGATGCCGCTGCTGCTCAGTACCGTGAGCAGCTCAAGGCCCATATGGGTGAATGGGGCAGTGATATCCACCAGATAGTAAGAGATGTTCTGCAGCTTGGTACCCTGATTTTCAACCAGTTTGAGCGCATGCGTAATACCGCTCTGCTAAACCGCAGCCGTCGTGACTGGTCTCCATATCCGGCCAAATTTATCTTCCCTTTCCAGGATATCTTAAGTGCCGTCAACCTGCGTCTGGCCTCAAGCATGTGGTTTACCACTGCTGCAGCCCTGTCAAGCATGAATGCCCTGCGTGATGATCTCTTCCTTGAAGAGCAATCCCCGGTTCCAGCCCGCAAGAGCCGCTCAAAGGCATCACGTGCTGACCTGACCACTGCTCAGGAACGTGAGCTTGAACGCCTTGAGGAATCCGCCCGTGTGGCTGCCCGCGCAGCTGGTCGTCATCTGCCTGATGACAACAGCACACGTGGCCGTCGCAAGGTAATCATCCCTCACCCTGATGAGAGCCTGATTGCAGATACTGATGCCTTATGCTCTGAGGCTGTAAGACCTCTTACAGCCTTGATAGCGCTGGCCCGTGACCATATGCCTGGCCGCCTTGAACCGCACAAGCGCTCCAGCGCTCACCAGTGGATGGACGAATGCCTGAGCCAGGATATAGAGCAGTACCAGTCTGCATTTCCAGAGGCAGCCGATCTGATTTCCGGCCTTAAGACCATGCAGCTGGCCTGCCTTGATGCTGTGGGCAATATGGAAAGCATCGCCACCATGCCAGCTGTAATGGCTGATCATGCCCGTGCCGCCACTGCCCCTGAGGTACTGTGTGGTATTGACCCGCAGCTGGCAGGCCAGCTGCTTCCAGTATTCAGACACCGTACTCCGGACCGCGAGCAGTTTGAGGAGCTGTGCTCCTTTGTCAGCGACCCGCTGGGAGCCTCAGTACGCCAGATCAACGAGCACCTGGCCCGCAATCAGGATCTGTACGTCAACATTGCCCTGCATACCCACAGAGTCAATCTCTATGGCTTTATCTCCCGCATGATAAGTGAGCCGGGCCTGCCACGTTACTTCTACAACTCCCATCACCGCCGCTTTGACTTCCCGGCCAACGATGAGGCCCTGATGAACTGGCGCAGCCGCCCTATGGACCTTGCAGACCTGACCACCACCCTGCTCTCAAAGATCCCGGTATACATCCCCGAGCGCTCCAGCCGCAACAGCCAAAGCTGACCTGACGGTCAGCAAGGCGGCTCACCTGGCGACCAGGTTCGTCCTTGCGGCCCCCTGGCCGCCAGCGCCGCCGTCAGGCCTGAGGGCCCTGAACCTGCCCCGGCCTGGACCTGCCACGCTCATCAGCTCCGTCCTCTCATGCAGCTAAGGTCTGCCGCATGAAGGCTTGCGACCAGCTTCAGGTCATAAGCACCGGACGGGCCCAGGTCAAAATTGAAAACCCATAAAGCCGCAGGGCCGCTCCGGAAATCCGGGGCGGCCCTGCGCTTTAATGGACAGTGCTGTTCATGCCTGGGGTCAGAATGACCTGTCAGCCTGTATTCAGGCCAGAGCCATGGGCTGCGCCACGGCGTGGACCATGCTCCATCCTGCAGGCTCCATGGCCCAAATCCATTGCCCCAGGCCCGGTTGCAGTGCTCTGCAGCCAGCCGACCATTTGCGCTCAGCAAAGGGTCGGCTGCGCTGGCTGAGCCGCTCTGGCCTGGTATAGCAGCTCTGCTCGGAGCAAGACTGGCCCGGTATGGTATCTTCGGGTCAAGCCTGCTCTGATATGGTCGGGTCAGCCTGTGGCGTGGTATCAGACCAGGTCAAATGGTGCGGCACCGGCACATGGGCTGATGAGCTCAATAGAGTCTACGTTCAGACGGGTGCTGGCACGCCAGTCCTTTAAGGCATTGTGCAGACGCTGCTCGTCAAAGACAATGACATCAACATAGGCATGGCTGTGGCCACTGGCATTGCCGGTGATATAGAGCCATTCGTCGCACTGGGCACGGCGCAGGGCACGCTCAAGATCACGGATAATCTGAGTGTTTTCACTGCGCTTGAGGGTAACGACATTATCCTTGTCATTCCTGATGCTTACAGCAATGGAGACAGGCAGGGCTCCGCTGGCGACAATACCCCTGAGGTATTTTGAAGTAAGCTCACCTTCGCGGGAGCCTGGGGAGAAAGAGCGCTGGGTGCTGTACTCAAAAATGTCATCACGCAGAGCAGTACTTCCCTCAGGGCCAGTCCAGTTATTGCGGGTCTCAATCTCAGAGGCAATGTACATGAGGTCATTTTCCTTGCTGAGCTTGCGCATGGATGACTTCATGCAGTTTTTGTAGAACTCACGCAGATTGACCGGACGCAGTTCCTGGCCGTTGAGCTCCACGTTGCGGCGGCTGGCTTCATCAACCATGGCCTGAATCTCTTCAGTTATCTCACGGTAAACATGGATTTCAGAGCACTGCAGAATAATACGGCCATGAATGTCACCAAATACTGCACGCAGCATGGTTACACCGGCAGTAATCATCTCATCATTGCTGATATCAGGGCTTGCTCCTTCAAAAAGCATGGTGATTTTGCTGCGCTCTTCATTAATCGCACTGGCAAAGATACGAATCATGTCAGCATTGAAGATCTGACCATGGCAGTTAATCTGAGCCGACTGGTCTGCCTTGCGGCTGAGCTGAACACGGCAGAACTTGATTTTGGCAGCCATGTTCACAACCTTCTGCAACTCAATGCACTTGAGCGGATTGTCAGAGGTAAAGACCAGCTCAAACTGACCGGCAGCACGTGATGGCAGCACCACCAGGGAATCATCACCATAAAGCAGAGCGCCCAGTGGGGCCAGAGCCTGCAGGGCCAGATAGAGATCATCGGTGCTGACACCGGCATCAGCGGCAGCCTTTTTGAGCATCTCATCGCCACGAGGGAAGATAAAAGCCTCAAGATCACGGGCAGCATCAGCTACCATGGAACCGGCTGCAGCCTTGCAGGCTGCTGCAGCGTCAGCAGCGCCATTTTCAATGATGGCAGTCAGCGGGGTAATGGTAATGGCCGGCATGAGGCTGGTGCAGCGGGCAATAAGATAAGGAACACACTTTTTGATGAGCTCCTCATTGTCCATCATACCCTGCAGGGCAGAGGCAACATATTCACACCAGCTGAGCTGATGACCGGTGCTGCTGAGCTCAACGCCACTTAATGAGCAGTTCCAATCCTCTGCCCTGAATAATGAAATGTTTGACATAAATTTCCTCTGCAAAAAACCATACAAAGTTACTTAACGGCCCCATGCCGCCACAGCCCCAGGGGCTGCGCCGTCACGCCTGCCGTGCCGGGCACCTTAAGGTGCCCAGGCACGGCCTGCACTCGGCCCGGCCAGATTGAAGCCTGACAGCCAGTACTGGCAGCAGCCGAAGCATGCCATAAGCCAGTCAGAACAGGGCCCCATGTGCCAGTCGACCCCATGGCCACACAATGGGGCCTGTTAAAAGGCAACTGCCATGGCATAAGTCCCCGGCATGTGCCGTCCCCAGGTTCAGCCTGCCATCGGGCAAAAGCCCATACACATGGACACAGGTACGGCCTGATATCAGTGTGCGCGAAACATGATAAACAGCTCATTGGCAAAATGCAAAAGCAAGCCGTTCGGCCTGCCTGCCGGCCTGCCTGCCGCAAAGGCACCACGGTGCCCAAATGCAGGCATATTGTAGTGCAAAACTACCAAAGCTGATACGGCAGGCCCTGCGCGCCCTGCCTGCACTGTCAGCAGCTCGCCCCAGCACTGACTCGCCACAGGCGCAGACCAGAGTAACAGGCAGCTCATTGCAACTGCAGGCTGACCGTCCCACTCAAAGTACGGTGGACTATTAGCTGCAGCCGCCATGGCAGCAGGCTCACAGGAAGTATCAAACAGGCATATGAGCCCTGAGCTGAGCAGCAACGCTCGGTCTCCCAGACAAACAACTCCTCAGCTCCCAAAGACCCACCATTTAATATGATTCTGGCTGTCAGGACGTCGTACGCTTCGGATTGCATGCAGTTCTGCACTGCAGCTTACATCCCCTGACTTGCGGCCATTGGGCTGAGCTGTACTGACCTGACGCAGATGCTCAAATCACCCTTTGAGAGATCATGACAGCCGCATCCACCTCAGGCCACACTGCAGGTCAACCCAATCACCACCTGATAAAAATAAAGTCAGGTCCCCTGACAGGAATTCCGCTCGCCTGACAGACAACATTACTGCCTGCGTGGCAGACTGATATATGGACAGGCAGTCATTAATGCAGTCAGGATGATATGAGTGCAGACATGGATGCAGTCAGGATGACATGAGTGCAGACATGGATGCATGCAGAATGGCATGCATGCAGTACCTTTAACCAGGGACAGGGACAGATATCGCGCTATTGGAAGCGGCTGTTGGCCATAAACGTGGGCAGCGGGTGACCTGGGATTGAGGGAGCTTATGGCCTCCTGTATAAGAGCTAAGATTTTGGCCTTATCATAGATTCAGTTAACAGCCTGCCTGCCATTATGCTTCAAGGAGGATACGGTATGGCCCTGACATTTTCACAGCCTCATAGAGAACATCCGGCCCCATCCAGCTCTAAACCTGCCAGCAGTGAGCCTGCCTGTTGCATGCCTGGCTTCACCTCATGGGACGACAGCTCAACCTGCAGCACAGCAGTACTATGTACGCACGATGAACCTGCTGCAGCCGCAGCTGCCGGACAGCGAGCAATGCAGGGCACTGAGCACTGCATTGCTCAAAGCAGCCCATGCTCCCGGGGAGCTGGCCAGGAAGTGGCCGGCAGCGCAGTTATGCTCAGCCCTGAACGTTGCTGTACTGATGCCGCATGTATGGCAACACCTCCAAAAGCCGAGCAGGGAGCCGGGGGCAGATCTGGGGACAGGTCAGTGCTGGCTGGGGCTTTGAGTCGAATCGGCTCTGTGGTCTCTGGAGCCGGTGCGGCTGCTGCTGTGTTGGGCTGTATGATTGCCGGTCCGGCAGCTGCTGAAATGGATTACAGCCACAAGTATCCTCAGTATGATGGCTACAATTACGAGCAGTACATGTACGATCAGGGTCAGGGTGAGAGCAATAACAACTGGCCAAACATGTATGGAGATGGCTACCAGAGACCTGATAACAGAGGCAGCTCGTCCTTTGAGTATGGCCGTGACCGCTACTATGGTCAGGAGGGAGTAAGCTGCCCTGAAAATGATGGCCGTGGTCACCACCGCCCACATCCGGGCTGCCCTGAGTACAACCGCCCAGGAGCCGGCAACCGCCCGTACCAGCCATCATATGGCGATCGCCCATATCCGCCTCCATCATACGGTCACAGCCCTTATCCGCCACCATCGTACCATCCGCAGCATCCCCGTCCGCCTCATGGCTCGCCGTCATACCCGTCAGATCCTGACTACGGAAGGCCTGACTACCGACCAGATTACGGACGCCCGGACTACCGTCCAGACTATGACAGGCCACGACCACCACGTCCGCCACGTCCTTACTATCGTCCGAACAACCCGGCATTAAACGGCAGTATCAATGCCTGTCTGTCTTTTGAGCAGCCTGATGGCACCTGGTCAATTGACCGTCCGGTCAAGGTAGACATTATTGACGGCATGCGTCTTTATGAGACTCTGGGTATCAGCCCTGACCGCAACTACAACAACCTGTACGTAGTCTTCAACGGCTTCAGCCACAGCTACCGTGACAATGTTATCCTGCCGCTCAAGCACCGCCGCTCCCTGAGCTCAGCTGCCATTGTGCTGCAGGATCTGCAGGGCCGCAGCTGGCGCATTTCCTCCTCCTGGCGCCGCTGCACCCGCTGATCCTGACCAAACAGCAAAGTCTCCCCCACCAGCCCGGCACAACCACAGACATCCGGCAAGGATGTCAATCCCCACTCAGCCGGGCCCATGCTGGTCCGCTCCGGGCCAGCCAAGCCACATCCACTCAAACCTGACCTTTCCCCTTCTAATAACAATTTACAAAACACAAAATAATACGCCACATGGTCACAATCGCAGCAATCAGGCCATTCCTCTGACAGAACGCTGCTGAGGCTGCGTTACTTGAGACCTTTACAATCACAGTCATGCAGCCAGATGCACAATCAGCCTGACAGGACCTTCATTGCTAAATTATCAGAGCGTGACTGTCATGATTTCAGCACACAGCACTTATTTTTGATACTGACAGAATAAAGGCCCGCTGCTTTTGGCAGAGGGCCTTTATTTCAAAGAATGAGCAAGATCAAAAAAGTGCAAAAAGGTGCCAGCTTAAGACTTTCCATATGTTTCTTACATAACATTTTGTATAACACGTATGTACAGATTATGCTTTACAAAATAAAAGGTATTACATTATCCCGTGTTACCACACTGTTGCTTTACAAAATAATTAATTACGCTGCCTTTTATTTTACAAGCCTGAATTACCTGATGACAGCTTACCTAAGGCAAGTGCCTTTGCCCTGCTTGACATGCTTTGACGAGCATTGCATTACCATGGCATTGCTGCACGAGTTCGTTGCCATGCATTGCTATGCTCTGCTTTGCAGCGGCCCGGTCAGATTTTCACACACTCATGCACCATTAACTCATACATGAGATAGACCAGCCCGATATTGCATCGCACAGCATGGATGCATATTTCGCTTGCACGCGTGAGCTCAAAGCTTGACCGGCACACTAAACAGCTCGCAATCACAGCACAAAATCATTCTAAATTAATTTATAAAGCTTATGTAAGTGGTATCCAGCACTTCTGCATTACTGACCTGTTCCATTGCTGCAACTCCAGCAGCATAAGGCTGCAGCTGAAGCACAGGGCAGCTGCACAGTCAATAAACTCCCAGCCAGTTTAAGGCACCACTCATAACGGCCTGCCGGTAAGGGATAGGCCTTGAAGGTGCAGTGCACGCTGAGGCGCACAGCTAAATGAGAATACGCACATAGGAACTTCAAAGGTCATGAACTGCGCTGCACGGCACAGCTCAGTTCTGTACCATACTGCAGCCTGGTTAACTTCAAGTACAGGCTGTCACTTTATCAGGGCACCACTGGGTCACCCTGGGCTGGGCACTTTCAGGCAGGCAGCTCATGCAGCTTAGAGCAAAACTTGGCAGCAGAAGAAACTTCAGGCCATGCAGTCTCATTAGCCCGAGCTCAGGCCGGTTCCGTGAAATGGCCAGGCCTGTCTGGTGCTGGTACAGGTGCTCACGTTTGTACTGTTGGCCTTGCTGGTGCAGGCCTCAGAGCCTCAGGCAGCTTTACATAGCTAATGGCTACTTAGTGGAGGCTGAGGGATGGCGGTTTGCGTGGTGGGGCTTGTGGGGATTGGCTGTCAGCTGCTCGATGGGGCTGTGCTCCATTGAGCAGCCGGGGCATCAGCCGGCAATGTAGGCGCTTTCGAAGGTATCGGTTGCGATATTGTACTCAACCACAATGACATGGCCATAGAAGAGATCGCCGTCGTTGTAATAAACAGTGACAGCACCATCAAGAGCAAAGGACACTTCAGACAGGCTGATGACCTTGATAAAGTCCTCTTTCTTCAGGCCGTCAGGATACTGCTGTTCATCCTCATCAGCATCTTCCTGCCATGATACGGCATCATCGTAAAGCTCCTGACATGCATACTCACGCATGCGCTTATCAAGCTCTTGGAGCCTGCTGACAAATGCGTGGCCATGAGCAAGGGATTCTGTGCAGCTTTTGACATTGCCCTCATCACTGTCCAGATAGAACAGGAACTCGTCATCACCAAAAGTGTACTCACCGGCAAAACTCTCCATATCCTTATCAAGAGTGAGCTTGCCAAGGACGTCATCGTCGATTACCACATCCTCAAGATAGTCGTCTCTGATGGCTCGCAGCTGCTCAGGCAATTCTGCCTCACCCAGCACCTCTCTTAAGCAGAAGCAGTTGGACTGATACTCTTTGCGATGCTCGTCAGCCTCAGGATCAACTGTCATGGCAGACAGTCTGAGACGATAGCAGGTAACGTCTTTAAAGCGGCTGAAGCCCTCAGGGCCGGAACTGGCATCTACAGGAATAGGCCAGCTCAGTCTTAACTTGCCGGTAATAACAGTGCCGTCCTCTTTGACCAGACCGAGCATGTAACCATTCATGTCGCCGTAATCACCGCAATGACCCATGCCAAGAGTTTTCTGGATCAAAACTACGGCCTCGAAGGTCTCTTCATCATAAATCTTGTAAAACTTCTCGAACATCTGATCTCCTCCGTTGATTAGGACCATGCCACAGGCATCACCACTTACGGCACGCCTGATCATGCCACCAGGTGCTGGCAAAGGCGCTCAAAGGCATTGTAGCTTAAAGTTCTGGCCTTGCATAGAAAAGCCAGACCCGCAGCAAGGACACCCCACCGTGCTGCCGGAAAGGGCATTCAGGCCAGGGAAACCACGGCATAGCTGCGACCACAGGCATGCACTCGACCGTGCCCCTGACAAGCTCAGACTGTACTTAAAACTACGGACCTCGTCATACTCGACTGTCAAGGCTTCGCCTGCCACGCCATAGAGCAGCTCCTGCCACTGGGCACCTGGTCATTGCAGGAATCCAGACAACCGCACTGACTTACGAGCTGGCCGGTTGAGTCGAGTGGTCATGACTGAAAAGCGAATAAATTGGAGGGAGGAAAGGATGAATGGACAGCTGGACTGACTGGTTTTTGAATCGATTGGCAGGTCATACCGGCATGGTTAAACGCACTTGGCCTCGACTGCATGAATGACAGAGTGAGTGGATGGATGGTTGGTTAGAGTCATGGATGAACAGATTGGCGTACTGTTAATTGCTCCTGCATGCACGCTGGCCTGACTTGAGGTCTAAAGGAAAACCATAAAGGTATGAGGCTGTCACCTGTCGCTCATAATGACCGTTTGAATGGCTTGCTCTTGTGCAGCTGCCGGGCTTTAGAGTGCATGGTTGGCCTGTCGATGGAGAAATGGGCTTTTGACCTGCCATGGTTGGGCCGTATTGTGTCCTTAGGGCATGCTGCCTCGCTGTTCTTTTGGAGCCTGCTGCGCAGGTTACAGACTGGCCATGCTTGGAATGCCGGGCATGGTGTGCATGGTTTGCAAGGCTGTCAGTCATGGGGTAGTCGGCCCGCATTGTAAAGACCGGGCGTACCTTGAGAAAAGTGCCATTCGGGGGCCGAGCTTAAAGCCCTCTGCAGATATCACCGCCGCTTTCAATGCAATGAGGCCATGGCAGCATCAGCGGCCATGGCCTCATTGTTAAGGGGTGCAGCCCTTGCCGTCCGGCAGAGCTGCGGCCCGTGCCGCCGTGGCGGCTGGAGGGTCTACCCTTTGTCAGCTCCGGGTTAGCAGAGGAACTGGTTGTAGGCGGTGTTGTCAGTTACCTCAAGGTATGGGTATCTGATGTTGGCAAGGAACTGCTCGAGCTCTTCATCACCCTTCGTTACATCAAAGCCGCACAGTACTGAGCAGTACTCCAGACCGGAAATACGGAAGTGGAACAGGGAAATGGAGAAAGTACCGGCCAGTTTGGTAAGGAAGTCGTTCAGGGCACCCTTGGTCTCAGGGAACTCAAAGAGGAACAGACGCTCCTTTTCGTCAGCCGCAAGGTGACCACCAATCATGTAACGGATATGATCCTTGGCAAGGGCATCACGGGTCAGATCTGTTACCTTGTAGCCCCCTGATGACAGAGAGGCTGAGATTTCAGTAAGCTCCTTTTCGCCATTGGTAAGCTCAATGGAGGCGAAGATACGGGCTCGGTCCTGACGGTGCACACGATAGCTGAACTCGGTCACATGACGATTGCCAATAGTGTTACAGAAGGTCAGGAATGAGCCCTTAACCTCAGGGATTTCTACCGAGAAGATACCCTCGGTCATTTCACCTACATCACAGCGCTCGGCCACCATACGCAGGGTATGGAACTTGACGTTGGCACCGGACATGATGGCAATGTGATTGCCCTCATTGAGGCCATGAGTACGGGCATACTTCTTAAGACCGGCAAGAGAAAGAGCACCGCTTGGCTCAGCAATGGCTCGGGTATCATCAAAGATATCCTTCATTGCGGCACAGATTTCATCATTGGAGCAGGTGATGATTTCGTCCAGGTACTCATTGCACAGACGGAAAGTCTCATCACCGGCCTGGCTTACAGCCACACCATCAGCAAAGTGGGAGACAAAGCCGATATTGCAAGGAGAGCCGTTTTCGATGGCGGCCTTCATACAGGCAGAGCCCTCAGCCTCAACACCTATTACTTTGACATTTGGGATAAGGTTCTTGATGTAAACGGCAATACCGGCAGCAAGGCCACCACCACCAATCTGAACGAAGATGGTATCGATATTGTTGCACTGGCCCATGATTTCATGAGCAATAGTGCCCTGACCGGCAATTACATCAGGATCATCATATGGAGGGATCAGAGTCAGACCCTGAGCACGGGCCAGCTCCTTGGCATGCTCATAGGACTCGGAAAAAGACTCACCCTTGAGCACAACCTCAGCACCGTAGCGGCGTACGGCATCCACCTTGAGATCAGGGGTGGTAGTTGGCATGACGATCACGGCACGACACCCCAGGTTCTTGGCTGACAGAGCACAGCCCTGAGCATGGTTACCTGCAGATGCAGCCACGATACCGCAGTCGAGCTGATCCTGAGAGAGCTGACGAATCTTATTGTAGGCGCCTCTAATCTTAAAGGAGTGAATGGTCTGGTAATCCTCTCTCTTTAATAAGACCTTGCCCACTCCCAGCTTGTCACTGAGCTTCTCCAGCTTGTGCAGCGGGGTTAAACGAGCTGTTGGATAAATGCGGGCCAACAGGATCTTACGTAAATATTCCTGTCCGCTTAATGCATTGTCTTGGCTCATTTTTCACTCCTGAATAATTAAAAGATTACGCAGTCGCCTCACCCCTCAAACCTGGCCTGCCGCCGCAGCGCCTGCCCCACAAAATCTCTCTTTTCTTCCCACCATCAAACCGGCAGCCCCATTCCTGCACCTGCAGGCGCACTGCAGCTGCGACTGCAGTCACCTCCGCAACAGCGTCCGCGCCTGCCTCAGCTTCCGCACTTGCCGCCGCATCCGCATCTGGACCTGACACCCCGCCATCCTGCCAGCATGCAGGCGGCTTACTGAGCACTCACAGCCATGGTATCAGCACCAGCACCAGGGCCTGATCCGTAACCTGAGTCAGTCGTATACCAGCCTCAGAACCATCGCATTGGCTTTAGCAATGCTCTGAGTCTGCATCACAGTCGGATGCTGCACTGTCACTAAGCCAGTGCAATTCGCCGTAATGGCCTGTTCAGCCCAACAGTAAAACAATCTGCAGCAGCTCACATCACTGGTATGCCCTTCAAAGGCCAGCTATTGCCCGTAAAGAGCAGGCTCAGCATCTGCAGTCATACCGCTTTTAGTCCGTTGCCAAAAGCTGACCGCAGAGCCAGTTGTTATGGCAGGACAGTGTGCCTGACAGCTGTTGCTGCCCTGACAGCGAAAGACTTCCGCTTAAAGGCAACAGACCACGTCAGACTGTTGCTGGCTGCTCATGGCTGCCAGGAATGCATAAGACAGCTTCAGTTGCCTGAATGCAGGCCTTAAGCTTGTGACTTAAGACTTTATGCCTTAGCCAGCCAGCATGACAACACTGCGCTGCACTGCACTGTGCTGCACTGCAGTTTGGATTATGCCTTTGCCTTTGTTTTCGCCTTTGAGCAAGCTGGTAAGACTGCTTCTGGCTCATATTGGCTCAGAATCAAATGCTGCTATGCAATATGATTTGTAAAGCATCATCTGCAGTACAGTATTACAGCATAACGACGCAGCTGTTCCCTGCGCAGTGCATCCCCATCTTATATCAGGCTGGAGCACTCACCATGCTGAAGTTAAATGCAACGCATGACGTCAGTCCCATGCAATGCAAGCTCACTGAGTTCAGTCGCTGCTGCAAAAGCAAAATCTGAAGCTCTGAACAGTTGACCATGGGGCTGTGCAGCAATAAGGCAGATGCTTATACCTTACTTTTGCAAAGCATATTCAGCACACGGTTTAGCTGAGCATATGCTGCTTTTATCAGCAGCCAGCAAACGACAATGCTGCTGAAAATGCCTGCCTGTGCAGGATGTCCGACCAGTAGGCCGCATAGCAAGCAAAGGACAGGAGCTGTTATTACAGCTGTCTTAACAGCTGCATCAGCGCTGGGGCATTGAGCTCAAGGCCTGGTGCTTTGCCATCTTCAAGTTTCAAGCTTCAGGCAAAACCTATCAGCCTCGACAGTTCCTTTCACTCGCCTGACAAACTGATAAAGACCGGCAGACAGCAGGAACCGGGCAAGTTCATGATGAAATCTGAAGTCCAACTGATCATGAGTCACAGCCAAAAATCTGTGAGCCGCAAGCAACAAGCTGATGCTGTTTGCAGTGCTGACGCAATGTCATAACTGCGGCCCCGGCTCGCTTACTGTAAAGTTCGCCAGGTCAGGACTGTGTCCATTGGCCCTGTGAGCCTTACGGCCCGGCAGGCACGCAGGCTGGCATCTTACTGGCGCCTGCACATGCTGCAAAACAGCTGGCCGCTGAGCCTGGCACGGAACTGGGACACATCAACCATGAGGCCCATGTGTGCAGAAGCCTCAGCAAGCTCAGCATGCACTCATAGACAAGTAATGGTCTTACTGACGCTGCTACAACTGCCAACAGGCAGCTGCAGGCAGCGCAATGGCTCAAGCCTTGCCTGCATGTGACTGATCTCCGCCCTGAGACTGCCGACCATGCTGGGAGCATGGTCAGCACAGTCAGTTCGGCAGGGCGACATGTCAGCAGGCTCGTCATTTCATTTACAGGAGCTGCGTTCAGCTTGCGGCATGCATTGCAGCCACAGCTTATGCTGTCTCAGGCTATGCTGCGCCGGCACGGGCTTATGCTGTTATGGCTATGCCGCACTGGCACTGTCATATGTCAGGGCTGTGGGCATGGCTTTTAGTCTTTGACTGTTATCCCTTATGTTGTTTGAGAGGGCCTTAACAGGACAGAGGTCTGTCCAGACAGGCTTTGGGAAGTAAAAGAGATTTTGTGGGGCGCGGCATACTGAAGACTATAGTCAGACAAAGTTTCCTCATCAGTGGTGTTCGTGATGGGTGGCCTGGCAAACTACGGTCGGACAGCCGGGCAGCACCTGCGGTACTGCCTGCAGCTGTCAGACTGACACGCCCAGTGACTGCAGGTGGTGTGACCACATTATGGTCAGCTTTTGTGAACCACCTGAAAAAGCAAAGCCGCCTGAGCAAATACTCATGGCAGCCCGATTTATTCAGTCACACAAAATTAAAACTTTATGGAATCGTATCATGAGCCCTTTATCTGTCTGACCTTTGCCCCATGACAGTATCAGCCCGCCAGCCAGGCACCATTGTAGTGCAACTCCCTGAGTCCCGATACAGCCATCCCGCCGATGGCCTGTCCACAGATTATTGCCTTTTGGCTTAAATAAGCCAAAGACTCACACATCACGCCCAAAAGTACCAGTTTCCACGAATGCCACAGATCAATGCTCCAACAGGCATCAGCAGGCCAGATTCAGGACCTCAGGAAAATATTTTTGCCCAATTATGGAACGAACTCCCACCCATGACAGGCAGATCCTGACGCTGACGATGATCTGACCAGCTATGCGTCCACCTGCCCAACCGCAATATCATGGACGCATCTCAGGCAGATATTCGTATCTGAGATGGCTCATGCCCCTTTCTTATGACAGGGCCATGGGCTACGGCCTGTACGTTTGGCAATAAGCTCCTGTCCCGAACCCTATGCATGAAGCGGCAGCCACAGCGACAGCATCAGTCGCAGTGGCAGCTGCGGCTGTAGCAGTGGCAGCAGACGTGGCAGCTGCAGCTTCCGCTGATTCTGCAGCAGCTAAAGTTGTCTGTGCAGTTTGATGCAATGGTCATGTACGCCCATACCACTGCAGGTTTGATGGAAAGCCTTGTAGAACTTCTTGACCTGCACTCAGCGCAGGCCATGATTTCATCGGAAAGGGGCATATGAGTATGCCTTAATGTGGACTGCTCAGCTGAGCCCATAAGCTCACAGCTGCCTGGGGAGGCTGCGCCCTGCTCTAAAGGCTGTGCTTTGAACACAGGGCTCTGACCAGCCATTAGCCTGATGCGAACAATGCCTGATGACTGCTCACCAGCAAAATGAAGGTCAGGTAAACAAGCTCGGGTAATTGATATCTGGAGGGCGGCTGCTGCCGCAGCTGGTGGCACTCAGTTCTGTGCAATCAGCTCAGGGCAGTCCTCTCTGGCAGTCATCTATGGCAGTAAGTTCTGAGATTTGAGCATCGAGATTCGTGACTTGAAAGGATAAATACCCCCTGACTGCCAGGCCAGCTTACAGTCTGAGACAAAAGAGCTCTGGGCACCGTTCAGACAGGGCATGGCAGAGCAGGGTAGTGTCAGGCAGGAAGTGCAGATCTGCTCTGGGAAAATGCACAACATCCCAAGCTGACAGCACTGCCGATCAATGCTGCTCAATGCCGCTCAGATTAAACCTTGCTGTCAGTGCGTAAGGTGCAAGGAGAGCATCAGCATGATGGCCCAGGATCGGTACTGGTGAAGTCCGTATCCAGGGATGTTAATGAGTTCACAAGATGAGGTCAGGCATGGCTCTTTGCCTGACAATGGGCGTAATTATCGACCTTAGGCACAAATTGGTGACATTTTCCGTATAATAGATGCCCTACTGAAAGCTGGTGTTTTTATTATCTGCAGGAGATGTCATGCCAATCCAGAATGAAGCTGCCCCAGTTGTAAAGTGGGCTGGAGGTAAACGCACGCTGTTACCGGAGCTCATGCCTCTAATTCCTGCTCAGTGGACTACTTATGTCGAGCCTTTCATGGGTGGCGCCGCAGTGCTCTTTGCCATTGCTCCGCAGACGGCCATTGTCAATGACATCAACTCAGAGCTCATCAATACCTACAAAATAATCAGGGATGATGTTGAAAGTCTTATTGCTGAGCTGAAATCCTACGAGAACACGGAAGAGTTCTATTACAACATACGCAATCTTGACCGTGATGCAGAGGCCTTTTCAAGGCTTAGCCCTCTGCAGCTGGCTGCCCGTACCCTGTACCTCAACCGTACCTGCTTCAATGGCCTGTACCGTGTGAACAAGCGCAATCAGTACAACACTCCCTACGGCAAATACAAGAACCCAAACTTTGTAAATGAACAAACCCTGCGTGCTGCCAGTGAGTTCTTCAACAGCCGTGACATCACTATCTGCAATGAAAGCTTTGAGGACACCATGACAAGAGCCCCTGAAGGTGCTTTTGTTTACCTGGATCCTCCATACGATCCGCTCACTGTAACCTCAAGCTTCACCAGCTACGCCAAGGACGGATTCAATCGTGAGCATCAGGTTAAGCTCAAGGAGTGCTGCGACCATCTCACCAGCCGTGGCGTAAAGTTCATGCTCTCCAACTCCGCCACCGAATTTATCCTTGATCTCTATAATGACTACAACATCACTCTGGTCAACGTAAGACGAAATATCAGCGCCAACAGCGATAAGCGCAACGTGGTACAGGAGGTCGTTGTCCGCAACTACAAATAATACTGCCCACACCACATAATGCCTGGCCATGGCCATGCTTTATCTGTCCAGCAGGACAGGACACCCCATGCCATAGCTGAACAGCAGGTCCGGCCATGCCAGCCATACCTGTCCAGCATCCCACCTCAGGCAGAGCCATATCTGCCTGCAAAGTCAGCAACTGCGACAGCACTGCTGCAGCTTACTGTCCATCTTACAGACCTCATCACTCTCTGTAGATTCTAAAACTGATTTTGCAGTCACCCCGTCCAAATCTTACCCTCGCTGTTACCCCATGGCTAAAGCCAGACACACTGCCATGCAGACGGATTACTCAGCAATCAATCTGTGCGTAAATACTTCATGGTTTAATGTTCATTTTTCTTTATAAAGTATTTTGTGTAGAGATAATAATGTCAGCCATTACACTGGTATGAAAAGCGGCCATGCAATGTAGACGAATTTGCCAATACGAGTGGTTCGATGATGATGATGATGATGAAGTTCAACGCCGCCGTATATTTGGAAATTCGCTTAACCTGCTCTGTAAAACCATATGTACTATGCATATGTCATCAAAGCAATACTGATACAGATTGCTTTGTAAAATATATTGTAGATTAAACAGGCTAATTACTTCATCTCAGTTTACTGGTTCACGATATTTGCCTGGATAAAGACCTGCCCCGGAGAGCTATACCAAGGTACCCCAGAGTAAATCAACTCAACTCAGATACGTCCTGAGCCTCTCAGCTCGCAGGCTGCATGCTGCAGCCAGACCGCTGGCTCTGCCATCTCATAAGAAAAGGTGCTGCTGTACTGCAGCTGCGTGCAGGACAGCTGATGGCTTGATGCTTTAAGCTGCAGGGCCCCTCATATGATATGCAGGAACTCCATACGGCCATACTGCCATGCTGTCTGTAATGCCGATTCAGTGTGTATGTCATTTTGGTCAGCTCCAGCTGTACTCCATGAGGGGGCTGGAGAGTCTGTAAGTCATGTGCTGCCAGGGATGCACGGCAACCTTGTGACAGATGTGGTGTGTGGCCGGCTGCAGCGCTTCACCATTAGTGACTGCGGGGGCCTATATCAGGCACTGTCGGTCATTTCAGTAAAACCGGTAGCTGCTGGAATTCTGATAGAGCCACAATGCCTGACAAGGCTTGCACCATGGTTATGCCGTTCTGCCCCATGGGCAGTGAGTTTGTGATGTCAACTTTAACAGTATTGGTTCAAAACTTAACTGCAGTACCAGGAAAGCTTATGATACTAAACAGAATTTACCGGCACGGAGAGCTCTATGAAGTATCTGACTCTGAATAACGGCATTGAGATGCCCGTTCTTGGCTATGGCACCTGGGAGGTCAGGGGCAAAGCCGGACTGAGAGCTCTGCACTATGCCATTGAAGCTGGCTATCGACTGATTGACACGGCCCACATGTATGAAAATGAAGATATTGTCGGAGAGGCAGTGCAGCAAAGTGGTCTTAGCCGCAGCGAGTTTTTTATTACCAGCAAGCTCGACAACCGATCCAACAGCTATGACAAGGCCTGTCGAGGCATAGAGCTCTCGCTGCGCAACCTGCAGTGTGATTACATTGACCTCATGCTCATTCATGAGAATTACAGTAACTCTGATCAGATGTATAAGGCGCTCAGGGAAGCACTGAACAATGGCATGGTAAAAAGCATAGGCATCTCCAACTTCAGAGAGGATGCTTATCTTTCATTCATTGAAAACTGCGGCATAATTCCAGCCGTAAACCAGATGGAATCGCATATCTACCACGCGCAGCTGGGCTATAAGCAGCTGCTTGCCCGCCATGGAACCGTGTTCCAGTCATGGAGTCCTTTTACCAGCGGAGAAAGGAAAGTCTTTGATGAGCCTTTGCTAAAGCAAATTGCTCAGCGTTATGACAGCACTCCGGCTCAGATAGTACTCGCTTTTCTGATTTCTCAGGGTATAGCCGTCATCCCCAGAACGCTCAATCCTGAACATATGATCAAGAACATGCTCAGTCTTGAGCTGAAGCTCAGCCCTGATGATATCGAGACTATAAAATCGCTTGATGAAGGCAGGTCGCTGTTCGGCTGGTACTGATAAGCTCCACTGAATCTGACAAGCCCACATGCAGCCGCGACAAGCTCGTCCCTAATATGGGCACATACGTTTGCCCATACCCGTGGGCATTAGCATAAGCCAATACCTGTCGGCATTTCCGCATGCTCGTACCTGTGGCATATACGTATACCCATGCCTGTCAGCACTTGCGTATGCCCATACCTGTCGGCATATACGTATGCCCTTTTCTGTGGGCATTTACGTATACTCCTACCTGTAGGAATTGTCGTATGCCTGTCACCGTCTGAACTTTTGTAAGGACATCAGCATAAGGGCATGCATATGGCCGTTTCCTGTGAGGCAATGGCTCTGTCACAAATGGCAGCTGAACACGGCCAACCGCATACGCATCTTTTTGAGTTCAAAATTACAGCAATAATCAGTGAGGAAAGAATATGGGATTTGAAGAACTGGAAAAAGGGCAGCCGAGCTTGGATTACCGCTGCATATCTACATGCGCCAGTCAGCTCAGCGTGCACTTAAGCTTACCGCTGAGCTCAATGCTACATGGCATGAGCCAGAGGAGGTTGTCCGTCTGTTTTCAGAATTGACAGGCCGCGAGGTGGGAGAAGGCTTTTGTCTCTTCCCTCCTTTTTACACCGACTATGGCCAGAACATCACTGTTGAACGTAACGTCTTTATCAACGGTGGCTGCCATTTTCAGGATCAGGGCGGAATTACCATTGGCGAGGGCACCTTAATTGGTCATAAAGTAGTAATCGCCACACTTGACCACGATCAGCGACCTTCTCATCGTCAGGAGCTCATTCCAGCCCCTGTTGTGATTGGCAAAAACGTATGGATTGGAGCTAATGCAACCATAACCTCAGGTGTAACCATAGGAGATGGCGCAATCGTGGCCGCAGGAGCTGTAGTCACCAAAGACGTCCCGGCAATGACCATAGTTGGTGGCGTTCCGGCACGTATCATCAAGCAAATTCCACCTGAAGAATAAGACAGCAGCATCACTCTCAACACTCTCACGACCCCAGGCGGTATCCCCCTGAAGTCGACTGCTGATCGTCTTTGAGTCATGCTGCCAGAGAGCGCACACCTACTGCGACTGGGGCGGACATGTTTTCATAGCTCACCTCATGAATGCTAATGCAGCAAATCAGGCAACAACAGCAGCAGCAAATAAAGATACTCTATAAAACCTTTGTTTTGCAGCACACGCACATTTCATCATGATGATGTTGTTAATGACAGACACATGTAAGAAGTCAATTTATGCTGCTTATGACCTGTCCTACCATGGCTTTTCCTGTGCCACTAACACTGACCGTCATGTTCAGCCCTGCAACTTACTGACCCGGACATTTCCACCTGCAATCAGCTGCGCTCTGTCATTCTGGTACATGACTTTAAAAGTCATATACCATATTAA